>JAFEBR010000791.1 GCA_018242565.1 Planctomycetota bacterium
ACCCGCCGGCGAAAACTCACAAATTCGGAATTCTTTGACGAAACCCGCGGAAAGTGATGTGTTCTCCGTCGCGGTGGCTTTTGCCGGCATGTGCCCAGACATCGAGCCAGCCGAGGTGTCACCCGCGAAAAAATCCCTGTCCGAGCCGATCGTGCCAATCGCCCCGGCGGCCTCCACCACGCTTCCTCACGTTTCGGCTGAAGCCAGGACGACGGACAAATCACCCACCGGCGAAATTTCACAAATTCGGAATTCTTTGACGAACCCCGCGGAAAGTGACGTGTTCTCCGTCGCGGTGGCTTTTGCCGCCATGTGCCCACGCATCGAGACAGCCGAGGTGTCACCCGCGAATAAATCCCTGTCCGAGCCGATCGTGCCAATTGCCCCGGCGGCCTCCACCACGCTTCCTCACGTTTCGGCTGAAGCCAGGACGACGGACAAATCACCCGCCGGCGAAATTTCACAAATTCGGAATTCTTTGACGAAACCTGCGGAAAACGACCGAAGTCCCGTACTGACGACTTTCATCGCGACGCGCCTCCCTGTGCATTCACGGTGCGTTCATCCGGTCACACTCCCACAGTCGCCCGCGCACCAAAAGCCTCGTTGGTCCCCAATGACATTTCGAAAGACACGACTTCATTTTGTGCCCCGATTCAGACTCGGTCGATGCGCTGGCAACTCGAAAAATCGCGACGGGTGCTGGGCGCTGACGAGTTCCCAACTTGTCCCACGACGCGCGGGAACGCCGACAGAGGCTCGACTCCCTCTGGGCGTCGCGGGTTGGTAACATGGGTTTGGCAATTTCCGCCGGTTTCTGGAGTGTTCGAAGATGTCCGCACAATCTCGGCTCGTCTGCTCTGCGGTCCTCGTCCTGGCCATGCTGGGGGTGAGTCTCTGCGCGACACCCGTCGTCGCACAGAATCCGGTCCTTCCCCGGAAGCCTGGCACCACGGCGAGGCCGGGCCCAGCAGAACCTGACCCGGCGGCCGAACTGCAGCGGATCCTGCCTCAGCTCAGTCCTGCCGATCGCAAACTGGTCGAGGAACACGCTCAAACTGGCAAGATTTCCGAGGAAGCCAATCAACGTCGCGTGGTGGCCCTGGTCGACTCTCCCTTCATCGGCCCCGAATTCGGTGGCAACAACAATTCGCGGTTTTTCGTGGCCCGCCTGACGTTGATCAACCTGACCAATGCACCGGTCGTCTCGAAGCGCGAAGGCGTGCAGTTAGACTTCGACGGAAACCCGTACCCGGTGAAGATGACGGTTGATTCACTCCGCAATCGCCCCCTGCTGGTCAACCAGCAGTACATCCCGATCCAGAACCTGCCCATGCCGGCCGAGCTAAATCTCGCGCCCGGAGCACGGGGCGTCACCTGGCTGGTCTTCACCGAACTACCTCCGGGCAATCACATGACGTCTCTGGTTCTGAAATATCCCCTTGGCGAGGCGAACCAGGAATGGAACGTCGTGCAGCACGAGCGGGACCGGCTCGGTATGAAGATCGAACGGATTGGGCCCCGGCAATGCCTGGGTCTGATTCGTGTCTCAGGGATTCTGAACACGATCAACGTCAGCAGTCTGGTCGATGAACTCGACAAACTTTCGAACGAACGCCCGTCGCGCGCGATCATCGACTGGCTACCTGGCAGCAGTGTCTCCGAGATGCAACTGTCGAACTGGCTGCAAAACTCTGCCGTCAGCTCGGGACGGGCCCAGCAGCAATTCGCCGACCAGCAGTTCCCCGCCATTCCGGGTTCGATCCGCGAACTGCATTTGTCACGTCCGCCTCATTTGAACGCCAACGAAAATCAGACCACGTCGTACCCCAGCAACTTTGTTCCCACTCCGGCGACCCTGATCTCGCAGCGCGTGCACAAGACCGAGGCCGAGGCCGTGATCGCCGCCCTGCGAACGGCCTATGAAGCGTTGCCAATCGAAGAAGTTTTGCAGGCCATTCAGACGGGCAGCGACGTGGAACGGGCGGCCGCACTGGCCGGGGGCGGCGGACGCCTGCCCGCCAATCGCCTGACGATCTTGCTGAAGTACGCCGACGATCCGAATCCTTTGATCCAACAGTCAGCCGTACAGGCTTTGTCGAACTTTGGCGAGCGCGAAGCCCTCACCAAACTCGTCGCCTGCGCCAAGGGAGGGAATGGGTTGATCAGTGCGTTTGCCCTGTCGGGTCTGGCCGGTTCGCGATATACGGCCGCGCACCAGGCGCTGCTGGCGTTACTCGACAGCGAACCCGCCGAGGCCAAGAAGTCGATCGTGAAAACCATGGCCGCTTATCCGCGCCCGCTCTGGTCCGACGCCATTTTTCGGTTTGTGAAAGATCCGCAATCGGGCCTGAATGTCGAAGCCTTGAATGCGCTGGTTCAGGTCGGGCATCCGCAACTCACAACAGTCCTGGCGGACGCCATACGTGGTTCCGACGCCACCCTGAAAATGCAGGCGTTTTCCATCCTGGCTGGCCGACTCGACCGGGAATCCGAAGAACTGGCAATGGCGTTCACCCTCGAACATCTGAAAACGCAGCCTCCGCCCCCCGCAATGCTGGCGCTACTCAACCGGGTGAAAGATCGCCGTGCGCTGCCCTTGCTGCTGGCCCGATTCAATGACACTCCCAACAAATCTGAACTGATTCAGGCCCTGACCCGAATTGGCGATGAGCAGACCTCGAAGTTTCTGCTCGAACGCTATCCGTCTTTGCAGAATCACGAGAAAAGCGAAGTTTTGCGACATCTCGTGCGGTTCGATCTCTACGGATTTCGCAGACTGGCCCCGCAGGCTCTGCTGTCGGGAGATAACTCGCTCGTTAACCAGGCGGTGCAGGGGTTGCAGGAAGATGGTTCACCCGAGGCCATTCAGATTCTGCTCGACGCCTGGGAATCGGGGACCAGTTCATTCGTCTGGTCGTATGTCGCCAACGGATTGGCCATGCTGGGGACGAGTGAATGCCGCGCCGCGCTGCGTAAGGCCCGCGACAGTAACCCGGCGGAACGACGCCCGTTTGCGATCAATGCTCTCATCATTATGAGGCAACGGTCGCCCGGCATTCAGTACTTCCAGGTGGCGCAGCAGCAATCGACGGCGAATAATCACAAGGAAGCGGTTGATCTGTACCAGGAAGCCATTCAACTCGACCCTGATCTGTCCGAGGCGTACTCTGGCCGCGGTCATTCCCTCTTGGCGCTCGAGAAATATGCCGATGCGGGCAAGGATTTCAGTAAAGCCTACGAACTCGACCCGTACAACAGCATCGCCCTCACGGGGGTCTGCCTGTCGATGATTCTGGTCGATGGCAAAATCGATGAAGCCATCAAGAAGCTCGAAGACGATCGGCACAAATTTCAGAATACGGGCAACAATCCGGTGAATTTCAACGTGCAGAGCGTGTCGATCTTCAACTACAATGCCGCCTGCGTTTACGGTCGGGCGTACGAAGTTTTAGAGAAAAACCCGAAAGCCGAAAACCGTGACATGCGCATGGAGAGTTTCCGGAAGGCGGGTCTTGCCGATCTGAAGAAATCCCTCGAAACGGGTTTCTCCGACCTGGAATTACTGAAAAAAGACCCCGACCTGCGACTGTTTCGCGACTTTCCGGAATTTCAGGAAATCGTGAACGGCGCGGCCGAATCGAGTCAACAGGCCGATGCCCCGGCCGGCCCACCCGGGCCGGGGGCGCGGGCCGCTCCCCCACGAGGGCGTTAATGGTTTATCTGAATCGGATTTACACCCGCACGGGTGACGACGGCACGACAGGACTGGGGGATGGCACACGGGTCCCCAAAACACATCCGCGCATTGGCGCTTATGGCGGTCTCGACGAACTCAATTCGGTCATTGGTCTGACACTGCTGGCGGAGTTACCCGCCCCCATTCCTGACCAGTTGCGTTACATTCAGAACGATCTTTTTGATCTGGGGGCCGATCTGTGCATCCCGGAAACCGAGACGCCCCCCGAACATCCGCCGCTGCGCGCCACGGCGGCCCAGACCGAGCGGCTTGAACACTGGATCGACGCGGCCAACGAACGCCTGCAACCCCTCACGAGCTTTGTGCTCCCCGGAGGCAGCCCCTCTGCCACCCATTTACACCATGCCCGCACGGTGTGCCGCCGGGTGGAAATTGAGGTCCTGAAACTCGCCGAGTACGAGGCCATCAATCCGCAGGTGATCATGTACCTGAATCGGCTCTCTGACCTGCTGTTCGTGCTGGCCCGCGTCTGCAACGACCACGGCGCCCGCGATGTCCTCTGGGTGCCCGGCAAGCACCGCCACGACCCGGCCAAACCGTAACCGGTTTGGCACCACTCTGTAACAGGGGTCAACCGATGTCCGGGTTTCTACGGATCGCCCCCTTCACCCGGCTGCACTTCGCGTCGTTGCCGGAGCAGTCGTCTACGGCTTGTACGACACCACGGCCTGTTGCGTGGTTGGCGGCAACGGATGGAATTCGTTGCGGGTGAAACCTGCCCGCGTGAACATTCCCGCCAGTTCCGGAAATGTATAGGCATCACCGCGCGCGGTCGTGGCCAGCATCACGATCGCGAAGTTCGCCGTGCCGGGAGGTGAAATCCGGTCAGGATTCGGAATGAACTCCAACGTCATCGCCCGCCCGCCGGGGGCCAGTGCCGCAAACGCCCGCGCGGCCAGTTGATCACAGGTCGGTACGTCAAAGTGATGCAGAAAATTCGTGAGCAGCACCACGTCGTAAGGACCTCCCCAGTCCACATCGAAAGCACTCCCGGGCAGCAGCGTGTAACGCCCGGCGATCCCCGCCCGTGTCGCATTTTCTTGCGCCACCTGCAACACGTTGGGCCAATCGAGTGCTGTCACATGGGCCTGTGGATACGCCTCGGCGACCGCGATTCCATACAACCCGTGCCCGGCCGCAATATCGAGCACACGCAGCGGCCGGTCGGTTGGCGCATCGACCAAGCCGGCCAGCAGGCGGGCCGGCATCTGCATCAACGGCGCCATCGCCCGCGCGAAGTCGACCCAGATAGGATTATCGTGCGAAACGGTGCCGTCTTCAGAGATCGCCGTGCCCCCGCGCCGGACCGCATCGGGCAGGCGCCGAAAACTCTCCTGCAGATCTGTCGAGAGCAGGAAGTCAACGGCATTCCCCAGGTAAGCAGGTGACGAACGGACGAGAAAGAACCGCGCATCGTCACTGAGTTCGTATGCCTCGACCTCTTTTTTCAGGAAGCCCAGCATCGTCAGGAAATCGGCCAGAATGCGAATGCCCCGCGGTGCGGCCTGGCAGGCCGCGGCCAGATCGGTCACGGTGCGACGTCCCGCGTGCACGTGAGTAAACAAGTCCAATTCAATCGCCGTTCGCAGCGCGGCCGTCCGCTGAAACGCGTTCATGGTCTCGAAAAACAACGCAGGTGAAGGGCCGACGGGTGCCATAGTTCGTCCTCAATTCATTTCGCACAGAAAGTCAGATGCTCGCGAGATTCTAACCATGTTCGCGCCTGCCGCAAACAAACGTCCCCAACGGAAAGCCCGAATTACTGCCGACAGCGACGCGCTGCCCCCGGTCGCAACACGGTGAATCAGACGGAGATCAGTTTCCAGACGCCGAACGGATTGAAGAACAGGTCGTCCGACTCGAACCGCGTATTCGATTCATGGACCAAGCGGTATCGCGGAGCGTCGGCAGCGATACTGAACGTCTCACCGTCGTTGAGGGTTGGATTCTCACTCAGCAAAAACCCCAGAAAAGTGTCAATCAGTTCGGCGGCCTCCTGTGGCGGAATCTCGGCTTCAACCACCGCGTCGGGAAAGCCCAGATTGTGCATTCCGCACGAATAGTATTCCCCGCCGCCACCCACGTATGTGACATAGGCTCGCAGCAGATCTCCCAGGCTGGCCTCGCTGCACAGTTCGGCCCATCGAGCCTTCGAGTGTGCGGTCCCGGCAGACTCCACTTTCACCGCCAGGCCTCCCGATTTGAGCAGAGCCTGGGCGGCATGCAGCAACCCGCTGGCCGACTCAACGGAACCGCCCGGGCCCACCAAGTACAACATAAACGTGTGCTGGTTGATCTGCGCGAGTTCCTCGGCAGACAGACGCCCCCGGCCAGCGAGAGCAAATGACTTTAGTACCTCGGGGTCGTGCTCGACCACGTCCAGTGTCCATCCGGTTTTCGTATCCACGTGAAATAACAATGGTCCGGCGAACAAATACCCGTCACTCTGCGAGGCGATCGACATGACGAGCTCACTGCGATCGGCCCATTGACCGGGAATGGCCAAGACCGTTTCTGGTTGTTTAGACATGCTGGCACACCAATCTGGCGCTGGGGAAGAGGTGGGAGGTCAGGAAGCCGGTTCGGTTTCCACGGACGCAGCGTGGTGATTGTAATGTTTCCTCGGCATGCTGTCGGCGCTGTGGAAAACGCCGGGAAAATCGGCAATGATCGCGATGACCATCGAGACCAACTGGAATTAAACGCCCGCTCTTCCGCTTCGGAAATCGACACTGAATCTTGCCATGGAGCCTGCTTCCGTCCCCCCCTCCAAACCCAATTACCCTGCGGCCCTGATCCTCGGCATTTTCGGCCTGTTGCTGCTGGTCGGTGCTGTCCTGCGATTTGTCCTGGCCCGCGATCTGCACCTGGCCGGTTCGGGAGAGGCGGAATCGTCTCTCCTCTCGTCGAAAATCCTGACGGGTTCCGGTCTCGGCCTGATCACAACCGGACTCGCGCTGGGTCTGCGCCGGACGCGCCGGTTCTGGCTGGCTCTGGGTGGTGCACTGCTGTGGGCCACTGCCTGGGCACAAGGGATCTACGCCGTGGAAGAGCAGCGACGCGAGCAAGTGCTGCTTGAACGGGAATGGCGCGAGATTCAGCAGGCCACCTGGGCCGCCGACCGCCGCGCCTTACCCGGCGGGCGACCCGGACCAGCGCAACTGCAAGGCCAACCGTTGCGCTGGGGAATGCTGGGCCTGGGTACCCTCCTGCTGGGTGCCAGTGTCGTCGCGCGGTCTCCCGTACCCGACAAGCCGCCCGCCGAACCGACGGCGTAATTCGCGCGAACCTGACCGACGGCCTCACGTGTCAGACCAGAATGATCAGGGCCCGCACGCCCTGGAGCGCGCGGCCAGTCGCCACACAGTGTCGCCGAATTCACGAGACAGGCGAACTGGGGTAAACTGAACCAGCAAGACATGAAACGGCGGGGTCTGCCGAATTGTATTCCACGGCCTCGCAGACAGTACGCGTTGCTAACAACAGAGAAAGAGAGGGACGGAAATGATGCGAGTCCTCAGACTGGTCGTGGCGTGCGCCTGGGGCGTGGCCGGAATCACCGTGTCGGCACAGGCCCAGGAAAAGAGCGTCCGCCCCGGCATCAACGCGACTTTCGAAAACCCCGATGTGGCTGATTTTCAGAAAAAGTTCGAGGGAGAAAGCCGCGAGATCTCGGCCCGCTCGAAAGAAATTGTCGCCGCCTGCCAGTTAAAACCCGGTATGGCGATCGCCGATGTGGGGGCCGGCACAGGACTCTTCACCCGCAAGTTTGCCAGCGCCGTTGGCCCCGAAGGCCGAGTCTACGCTGTGGATATCTCCACGAAATTCCTCAAACACATCGAACAGACCTGCGCCGCCGCGAACCTCCGCAATGTCGAGACCATTCCGTGTGACCAAGACTCGACCAAACTCCCCAAAGATTCGGTCGATCTGGTCTTCATTTGCGACACGTATCACCATTTTGAATTCCCCCGCCGGACGCTGCAGACGATTCACGACGCGCTGCATGCCGACGGGCAACTCGTCCTGATCGACTTTCATCGTATCGCCGGCAAGAGCAGCGAGTTCGTCATGGGGCATGTGCGTGCCGGGCAGGAAGTCTTCGTTCAGGAAGTCAAAGACGCCGGCTTTAAAGTCATCGGCGAAGAAACCGAACTGCTGAAAGAGAACTACTTTGTCAGGTTCCAAAAGCAGGCCCGTGACAATTCGGCGAAGGGGCCTCTGCCACGGATTGTGGTCGCGGCCGACAAACGCCACTTTGCCAGCGAGACGTCGGGCGCGCCGTTTGTCCCGTGGGGCTTCAATTACGACCACGACCGCGATGGTCGCCTGCTCGAAGATTACTGGCACGACCAGTGGTCCGTCGTTGCCACACATTTTCGGCAGATGCGCGAACTGGGCGCGAACGTGGTTCGTATCCACCTGCAACTGGGGCGCTTCATGGACAGCCCCGACACGCCCCGACAGACATCTCTCGACCAGCTAACACGGCTTCTCCAACTGGCGGAAACAGAGGGATTGTATCTCGATCTGACAGGACTGGGGTGTTATCACAAGGCGGACGTGCCCGCGTGGTATGACCAACTTTCCGAAGCCGATCGCTGGCAGGTGCAGGCTCGTTTCTGGCAGGCCGTCGCCGAGACGTGCCGACACAGTTCGGCGGTCTTCTGTTACGACCTGATGAATGAACCCGTGGTCGGCGGCGGCCGTCGCCAGGAGGGAGACTGGCTGGGCCCCGCCTTTGCGGGGAAGCATTTTGTGCAGTTCATCACCCTCGATCAGCGCGATCGGCCGCGGCCAGAGATTGCCCGTAACTGGATTCACCGCCTGACGTCCGCCATTCGCGAATTTGACCGACAGACCCTGATCACCGTGGGGCTCGTTGACTGGAGCCTCGATCGCCCGGGATTGACTTCGGGGTTCATTCCGCAGCAGGTCACTGACGACCTCGATTTTGTGTCTGTCCACCTCTACCCTCACGCCGGACAGATTCCGCAGGCCCTCGAGACGCTGGCCGGGTTCTCCGTCAACAAACCGGTCTTGATCGAAGAGACCTTTCCGCTGAAGTGCTCTCCCGAGGAACTCGCAGAATTCATCGAGCAGTCGCAGCCGCATGCCGCCGGCTGGATCGGCTTTTACTGGGGACAGACGCCTCAGGAATTGCGTGACACACCGACCATCGCCGCGGCGTTAACCCATGGCTGGCTGCAACTCTTTCAAAAACAGGCCCCCAAGTTTCATGCAAAGTAACCCAGGGAATTCACCGTTCGGTCCATCTGACGGCCACCTGAACTGAGTCGCCGCGGGTGGCCTGTGCCAGACCCGGGCAGCATGCGATTCGGGTTCGTCAACGACTGGATGTTTCGTTACAATCCCCCTCTGAGCCGTTGACTTCTGTTCGCAAGAACTGACATCAACTCCGGGGAAGATCGTGGAGGGAGCCCAACCGAGATTCTCCCATGCCGCAGTGGTCTGCCCCGTCAACCAGCGCAGTCCCACGTTAACGGATTGATCTGATGGAGCACACGCCATGAGTCGCATTCTGGTGATTGATGACTCCTTGCCTTCGCGGCAAGTGATTGGCGATATTCTGCGGGACAAACTCAACGCGCATGTGAACTTTGCCAGCGATCGGCAGGAAGCGCTGCACCGGGCCGAACATGAAGGGCCGTTTCAGTTGATCATCAGTGATCTGCAGTTGCCCAATCTCGACGGGTTGGAACTGCTGAACATCCTGCGACAGCGGTTTCCAAAGATTCCCGTTGTCATTCTGACCGCGTTAGGCAACGAAGAGGTTGCCTTTCAGGCCATTCAGGAAGGTGCCGCCAGTTATGTCCCCAAACCTCTGATCTCGAACCATCTGCCCAACGTGGTGCGAACAGTCCTGAATGCGGCGTCACGACGGGAACTACGCAGCCGACTGGCGCAACATCTCACCTGCCATGAAATCGAATTCCATCTGCCCAATGACCGTGAGCTGCTGTCGGCCGCGGTGGCCGAACTCCTGGAAGTCGGGCACCTGTATGGGGTCTTTGGCGACCCGGAACTGACCCGCATGGGAGTGGCATTGGAAGAGGCGCTCTCGAACGCCATGATTCATGGCAATCTTGAAATCAGTTCTGAACTCCGGGCCCGAGACGACGGCTCCTATGAGGAAGCCATCCGTGTGCGCCAGGCCATACCGACCTATGGCAATCGCCGCATTCAACTGCGGTGCCGACTCACAGCACACGAGGCCCGGTTTGAGATCACGGACGAAGGCCCGGGATTCGATGTGACGCAGGTTCCCGACCCAACCGACCCGGCCAACTTCTTCCGCCCCAGTGGGCGCGGACTGCTGTTGATCCGATCCTTTATGGATGAAGCGTTTTTCAACCCGATCGGAAACAAGATCACGCTGATCAAGCGGAAAACCATGGGTGCCCCACCGCCTGAACATTGACGTGGCATGCGAGGCCCGAACAGACAAGTGCTGCCACCGGAAGCGCATTCTCTGCGAACCGGCCGTTGGGCTGCACTACACCGACGCGAACTTGCCTGAGTTGCCGTCGTCCTTCAATTTCAATTCGCTGTTGATCGAGCCGTCATCGGGGAACGTATGCGACGAATTCTCGAAAGATTTCACCGGCAAGTCCGGATCGACTTCGTGAGTTCCCGCGTTTCCACCCTCACCATCTCCGTTCGCGATTGGGACCAACTGGCGCTTGACGTTGTTGGCCTCTTTTTTGGGCAATTCATCCCGGTGAAAGGTGAAGTGCACGTCAGCCACAGAAATCTGGTCCCCCTGGCGGAGTTCCATTTCCACAATGCGGTGCGTGTTGACCCGACTGCCGTTCATGCTGCCCAGGTCGCGCAGCAGATAGCGGTCGCCACATTGCACGATACAGCAGTGCCGACGTGACACTTTGGAGCTGTTTAACAGCGTAATATCGCAAGTGTCATTGCGGCCGATCAGCATAATCGGCTTGTCTAATGGAATGGACGACCCCCCATCCGAGGGTTTTAGTTTGGCGCCCATGGGCGGCTCCCGCGATTAACACATCAGCGTCAATTAGCCCACGTGTATCATAAACATCGGTTCGACGCGAGGGAAATGATTTTAACGAAATTCCACAAACTCGCATAAATGCAAAGATTGCGCAGTTTTGCCCGCGCGGAGCCAATCCGCGTCCCGAACCTACCGTTTTTCAAAAAAAATCGTATGTTTTGCCGCTTTTTCCGATCAAATCGCCCCTGATCGTCTGTCATAACGACAAGATCCTTCTCCCCTCTCGAACTGGCTTCAACACGGTCGACCCCGGGCCGACCGCGAATTCCCGGAGCATCTGAGCAGAAAAACATGCTGTTTTCCGTCCGGAGCCCCTTTAAAATCGGTCACCGCGTCATCCTGGCCAGCGTTCGCTGTATTCCTGAATCTGGCCGGCTCCCGATCCTTTCCGGATCTGGGGAAGAGTACTGACCCAAACATTACCGACATGACCAGCCGCTCTCAGCGGCACGACTGCCTGTCCAATTGAGATCTCAATCAACAGAGTCTGACTCCATGCGCGATCTCCTGCACGTTCACCGACTCGCGGCCTTTCGAATTCTCGCGGCAACCGGCCTGTTTGCCCTGCTCCTCTCCACAATTCGAGCGGAGGAACCCACCTCGATTCGCGCTCTCGCCGCAGTGGACCTGACCTTCGACGAACCGGGCGGTACCGCCCTGGATACAGCTCAGGCAGGTGCCGGCCCCGATTCGGCCCGTTTTCTGAACGGGGCGGGCCGAGTCAGAAGTACTTTCCCTGGGCAGACTGGCAAATGGGCCGTCAGTCTCGACGCCGCAACCCGCCAATACCTGGAGATCCCAGACAGCCGTGATCTTGATCGCCCCGACGCGGTGACCTTTGCCTTGTTCTTCGTCAATCTGCAACCGACCAACGATCCGGGTTACCGCGGAATACTGGCCAAACGCGACGACGCCAGACAGATCACCAACTACGGCATCAACTTCTCGCAGACCGGAGATCTGCTGCAGGTGTATTTAAACACGGGCTCGGGCTATAAGTCGGCGGTTTATAGCCTGAATGGCACGATCGGCCGACGGCGCCCCGTGTTCATTACGGCGAGCTTTCAAGTCGGAGACGCGCCGGCCCCCGACCAGGATGGCAAACCGGATGACCTGCGCATCAGATTCTACGTCAATGGCCAACCCGTCAAACCGAAATCGGTCAGCGGAGGCATCGTTGTCGATAACGATGCGTGGCTGACCGACATTCAAGGCACCCAGTTATTAAACGACGTGCCGTTAATCTTAGGCGCCAGCAGTGCCGCCATTGAACACACCAGTTGCCAGATCGATGAATTCCTGCTGTTCACGCAGGCATTGTCGTCGGCGGATGTCGCCCGCCTCTACGCCGAAGTGGCCGGCCCGCCCGCAGCCAGCGCGGCTCCCGAAGATCAGAAACCAGTGGCCGCCGGTCCCGAGATCACGTCCCTGTCGCTGCAGGGACTGACACGCGGCCAGCCCACAATGATCACCGTCACGGGAACCAATCTGCTCCCCGATCCCGTCGTGGTCACAACAGCCCCCCTGGAAAAACAGGGCGTGCGCCCCGGTGCCACGGCTGAGCATGTGGAATTTGAGATCACTGCCTCGCTGCAGGCTCCCGCCGGGCATTACCCGCTGCAGATTCAAACCGTCCGCGGACTGAGTCATCCGCTGCCGATTGCCATCGACTCCCTGCCGCAGACACCGTTCGCCGAGAGTTCACCCGAAAAGCCCGTAGTGCTCCCAGTTGCGATTTCAGGAACCCTGTCCGGCCAGCAGCAGGCCCGCGTCTTTTTTGCCGGGAAGGCAGGACAGCGGGTTGTCATCGATCTTGAATGCCGCCGACTGGGAGCCACGATGGATCCCGTTCTGGAACTGCGCAACCCGCGTGGCGCACCGCTGACAATCGCCTGGGGACGCCCGCAACTCCGAGGCGATACTCGAATTGAGGCCCACCTGTTCATGGACGGGATCTACTCGCTGGAACTGCACGACCTGGCATTCAAGGCTCCACCACAGAGTGTGTACCGTCTGAAAATCGGTGACCTGAAACTGGTGGACACCACGTTTCCCGCCGGAGTCAGTGCCACCCAGGCTCGGAATGTCGCAGCAATCGGCCCGGGACTCGACGAAACCGCCGTGCTCCATGTCAACATGCAGCAACGGGCGCCGGGCATGATCCAGCCCATTTACCTGGCGGCCGATTCCGGGTCCGTCGGTCCCGCCCCCGCCGTGATCAGCAGTGGTGCGACGGAAATCCTGGAACAGCCGACCCCGGCTGGCCAGAAACAAGTGGTCGATGCCACCTTTGCGGAATCGTCCCCCGTCGTCATCAATGGGCGTATTGCTCTCGCTGGGGAAATCGACACCTACCAATTGACGGTTACCCCCGGGTCGACGCTGAACTTCCAGGCCGAGTCTTACAGTTTTCACTCACCGCTCGAAGCGCACCTCGAAGTGCGGTCTCATCCGCAAGGTGCCCTGCTGGCTCGCAGCGAAGATAAGCCCGTCCTTGAATTCGCCGTGCCTCCGGGTGTGACAGCCGTGCAACTCGCGGTCCGCGATCTCAATCGTCGAGGAGGGGCCGATTTTGTGTATCGATTGCGAATGATCCCGGCGGGCTTTGCTGATTTTTCCCTGGCCGTCGCGACCGACCGCCTCGTCCTTCCGCACGGAGGGACTGCCGTGATCCGCGTCGATGCGACCCGCACCGCATATGACGGCCCGATCCACCTGTCACTGAGCAGCCCCCGGCAGCTTTCGATCTCACCCACAGAGATTCCCGCCGGAGCCAGTAAGGCGTTCGTTCTGCTGCGGGACTCTGGCCCCAAGCCGACGCAGGCTTTATCGAGCACCCGCGTGCAACTCCAGGGGAGATCATCGCCAGTCGACCTGCGCCCTGCCCGCTGGCACGCAGCCCAGATCCCTTTCGACAGCCGACTGGCGCTGTTGCCGGAACTCCGCACGGAATTGACCTGCCTGCTGACCTCGGCCACAACGGCGTCGCTCGAATTAGGGAAACTCCCAGACGCGTGGTTCCGCGGAGTGGATATCGACCTTCCAGTGTCCGTGAAGTCAACGTCACCCGAACTGAACCGGCACGCGATGCGACTGTCGTTACTGACCACCGAAGCCGTTCGCAACATTGTCGATCCGACCGATCCCACACAACAGCGACGAATTGCTCCCCCTCTGCTGCACAGTCTGCCCGAGCAGTGGTTCTTGCCGGGCGAAACGGGTGGAGCCATCCGCATCACGGTCCCGCCCGAGGTTGCCGAGAGCCAGATCGATGCTGTCATCCGCGCCGACTTTGCCTCGCAGCCCTTTTCGGAAAATGTAGTCACGTCGATCTATTCGAATCCGTTTCGGCTGCCCGTTCAGAATGCCGTAACAGTCCAGTTTGCCACACCCGAGTTGAAGCTGACCGGGAACGCCAACACGACATTTCGAGGAACCGTGAAACGAGCCCCTTCGTGGACCGGGGCCGTAAGCATCACACTACTCAACCTGCCGACCGGGTATACGTCCGCGCCGGTCACGGTCCCACCCGATCAAGATCAATTCGAACTGGTCATCGCCTCACCGGCGATTACAGCGGCCGCGAAACTTGCCAATGTCCAGATTCGGGTCGCCACCCCCCTCGGCAACCTGTTGCAGGTCGACACTCCCGTGGCCGTCAGTGTGGCACCAGAAACATGATCGTGCCTGCCTGGGGTCACGCCCGGCCAGTGATTACAATTCGAGATTTCCCGGCATCCTTGCATGTCTTTTTCGATCCAGACCGCTGGTGACGACCCTGTGTTGCGCAATTTTGCGTTGACACTTCTGTACCGGCATCTGCCGTTGACTCAACGCGAGCGGCAGGTCGCCGAGATGTTGGATTTGGTGAACTCAGGCAATCTGTCACTGCAGCATCTGCTGGTCGCCATCGAACACGATCGCCTGCTGGGAACGGTACTGGCAGTTCCCCGGCCCGGCGGGGCGGCGTTCCTCTGGCCGCCGGTGGTGGCAGGCGGAGACCGTTCTGAAACAGTCGCCATGGCCCTGCTGGAAGAGCTGGGTCGCCGGGTCGATGCCCAGAACATTTTGTTTACGCAGTGTCTGCTCGATCCGTCCGATGAGGCGAGTCGGCAGGTTCTGCACCGTGGCGGCATGCCACGCCTGACAGAACTGCTCCAACTCTCACGACCGTTGCCCGGTCAGCGACTGCAGGGCAACCCCGTCCCCTTCACCTGCGAAACCTACTCCGACGCCACACACTCGGCGTTCGTGAAGGTGATCGACGAGACCTACATCGACACACTCGATTGCCCGCCACTGGCTCAGATTCGTTCCGGCGAACTGCTGCTGGAAGCCCATCGCGCCACCGGGGAATTTCGCCCCGAGGCATGCCGCATCTTTCGACAAGCGGGACGCGACATTGGGGTCTTGTTGCTCGCCGAGCATCCTGATCGGGACGTTTGGGAAGTTTCTTACCTGGGCATTGTCCCCGCGGCGCGCGGAAATGGATTCGGACGCGAGATCCTGAGCCTGGGGATTCACTCAGTTCAGAACTCGGGGCGTCGCCGAATGGAAATCGCGGTCGATCTGGCGAACAAACCGGCACTGCAGATTTACCACAGCCTGGGATTTACAGACGTCTGTCGGTACGCCGTCCATCTGCGATTTCTGCCGTCTGCGCGAAGTTGACTTGAACTGTTGTTTTCAATTTTCTGGCCGAGTCGTTTTTTCATGGAGGTGTGCTGCGTGAAAACCGCCTCGCAGAATTTGCGTGTATGCGAGTCTGCAAAAAAACCCCAATTTTACGGCGGTTTTTTGCAGTTTCCGAGTTGGCAACGCTTGAGCCCGGCACGACCGGTCGCGATGTTTTCACAAATTTTCCACACGTCGGCAAGGGCCGTCTGACAGGAATCAAGGACAGAAAATCACCCAGCGCGTGGGAGAAAAGCACAGATTCCACGAGCCCTGTCGAGAGCATGAGGAAATCTTTTTTTTTCGTTTGACTCCTGCGTGGCGATGGGTAGGATCTGCACAACCGAGTGAGTTAACAAATTGATCTGAACGGTTCGGCGGAACTTTGGTGCAACTGGTTCCGTGGTGTCCGAACCCGACGGAATGTCATTTCAGAAAGCCGTACGCGATGCGCTGGTGCGCAAGGTAATTCGCGACAGCGGCGGTCTTGCGCAGTCATCGGATGAACCGCAAGCGGGACGGACCCGTAGCGAGCACAGATGAGGCAGTGGAGGCCGGGCTGGCGTATTGCCTTGGGGATCGTGTCGCCGTTGCGCGCTGGAGGGGTCGCACGATGCAGCCCAGGGTCCCAGTCTGTGCTGATGCCACTGATCCTGCAGTCGAAGCCATTGCGCGTCGATTGAAGGAACTGATCGGTGAGCAGCAGTTCGATCGCTGGTTTCAACAGAAAACACGCCTGCTCATTGAAGGCAGCGAGTTGATTGTCTGTGCCGCCAATCCGTTCCTGCAGAAGTTTCTGCAGAAGCAGCATCGCGCGGCCTTATCAGCCGCCGGACAAGCCGTGCTCGGCCCGTCCATGAGCGTGCGTTTCAGCGTCGATCCCAATCTGATGACGCCTCAGGCCCCCGCGCGTTCAGACGCGCCGCTCCGCACGGTGGCGGCGGGCAGCGAACCCACTCCGGTCAGCCAGCGCACGGGTCCGCGCGAATCAGCGCCCACCACTTCAGCGGCCCCCATCCAAACGGGTCGGCGATTCTCGAAGCTCGAAGATTTCGTGCCCGGATCGTGCAATCAGTTGGTGCTGACAGCGGTTCGTCAGGTCAGCGAGCGCCCCGACGGCAGTTCCGGACCGTTATTTGTCTATGGACCTGTCGGATCCGGCAAGACGCACCTGCTGGAAGGACTGTACTGCGAAATCCGGCGACGGCATCCGGCACTCAACGTCGTCTTCCTGACTTCCGAACAATTCACGAATCAGTTCACGCAAAGTTTCCGCAACCATTCAACTCCGATGTTTCGGCAGCGGTTTCGCACCGTCGACGTGCTGCTGATCGACGACATCGATTTCCTCGACGCCAAGCGCGTCGTTCAAGAAGAGTTTCTGCATACAATTCAGCAACTCGAAAGCTACGGCAAACAAGTGATCGTGTGTGGCGAACGTCATCCACGACAACTGACCAAAATCAGCGAAGAACTGAAAACCCGCTTTCTGTCCGGCATGGTCTGCCGCCTTGAAGCCGCCGACCTGGAAACCCGCAACCGCATTGCGGTCGCCAAAGCGCAGCGCCTGCAGTTGGAGATCAGCCCCGAAGCCCTGAAGTATGTCGCTCAGCGATTCGGCAGCAGCGTGCGGGAACTGGAGGGCGCGCTGTGCTGCCTGCAGGTGTATTACCGGATGTCAGCGAAGCGCGTCGGCGTCTCGGCGGCCCGTGATGTCCTGGGCGACCTCGAGCGTGATTGTCTGCGGATCGTCCGCATGGCCGACATTGAACGGGTCGTCTGTAATCTGTTCGGCGTGGAAGCTGCCGAATTGAAATCGCCGCGGCGGAACCGATCTGTCAGCGAACCACGGATGCTGGCCATGTTTCTGGCACGGCGTCATACCCGTGCCGCATACAGCGAAATCGGGGCCTATTTTGGTGGCCGGAATCATGCGACAGTGATCGCCGCCGATCAGAAAATTACGGCGGGACTTTCGCAGGATCTGGAAATCAAGATCGCGTCGCGAACCTGGCGTCTGGCCGATGTGGTGGAATCGCTGGAGCAGCAGTTGCTGGCCGGATAAATGCCCGAACTTCCCGAAGTCGAAACCATGGTTCGCGGGATTCGTGCTGCCGTCGAGGGTCGGCGGATTCTGGAATTCCGGCGTTGCCCGTGTCGTTGTCGGCCTCTGACGCTGCGTCCTGGACTGGCAGCGATCCGCAAACGCTGTCATGGACAAACCATCGTCAGCATCCGACGGCGGGCCAAGCGCATCGTCATGGAACTGGAAGGGGGTGATGCGTTTGTGATCGAACCTCGCATGACCGGCCTGATTTTGCTTGCCGATCCACCCGATGTGGAACATCTCCGTTTTGAATGGCGACTGGCCCACGGGAACTCGCACCAATCGGTCTGGTTCTGGGATCGACGGGGTCTGGGCACTATCCGCCTGCTGCATGCCGCAGAACTTGAAGACGCGCTGGGCGATCGGCACCTGGGTCCCGATGCCCTGCAGATGACCTTGGAAGACTGGAAGGTGCGATTGGCGCGCACCTCGCGCCCCATCAAGGTGGCCTTGCTCGATCAGAAACTCGTGGCGGGCATCGGCAACCTGTACGCCAGCGAAATCCTGCATCTGGCGGGAATCAATCCGACCCGGCCGGCCGACCGTTTGAATCCAGCCCGATTGCAGCGCCTGGCGGCGGCGGTCCGCTCAGTGCTCGAAACGGCCATCCGCTACGAAGGCTCGACCTTGTCCGACGGGACCTACCGCAACGCCCTGAATCAGGCCGGCAGCTATCAAAATGCGCATCGCGTCTATGACCGCGAAAATGAAACCTGTCCCACCTGCCAGGGCCCGCCCATCGAACGAATCGTGCAGGCCCAGCGCTCGACCTTCTACTGCCGCGCCTGCCAGCGCTGAATTCCCGTTCTTGATTTCAGAGGCCGGGCCTTACCGATATGATGGGCCGCCATGTCGTACCGAACCTTCAAACGCCTGCTGGGTGAAACGAGCCTGGAGCGGAAATGCCGCTTCCTGTTCGGAGGGGGTCTGCTGATCCTGATCACCCTGTCGTTCGGTCTGTACGGCAGTCTGACATCGGGGGTCGTCGACGAGCAGAATCGCGTGTTTGGTCGTCTGCTGGTGTCTCCCATTCTGATCAAGCGCCACTGGGAATGGTCGGAAAAACAGGTCGACGGTGTCGACGATCAGGGCTTCAGTCGCTACATCGAAGTCATCTCCAAAGAGGCTCAACCCAAAGATCTGGCCGATTACCGCTGGGACCTGCTGATCCCCGGTTCGACGATCCCCAAACAGACGATCACGACTCAGGAAGACTTCGACGCCCTGTTGGAACTCAAACGGGAGAAGACCAAAGAAGTCACCTTCATCAAAAAGACCGATGACGGCAAACATGAATTTCAGTTTTATTCAGCCATTCTGGCCGAATCCTCGTGTGTCGCATGCCATGCCAAAGTTCTGGGTCAAGACGTAGAAGAAGGGGCGCTGATGGGGATGGCCAAAGTCACCATCCCCATGACGTCGACCGAGCGCGCCCAGGCATTCAACAATGCCATGTTGCTGACGACGGCGATCATCACGACGTTTCTGGCCATGGTCGCTACGTTTACGATTGCCCGCTATGTCATTGTGAAACCCGTGCTGCATCTGAAGGAAGTCTCAGACGCAATTTCTCGAGGCAATCTCGACCGCCGGGCCGACATTCGCACGGGTGACGAATTCGAAGAACTCAGCCAGGCTTACAATCGCATGTTGCGGCACCTGGTCGCCGTGCAGGAAGAACTCAGGCAAGTCAACACGGCTCTCGACAGCAAGGTCGACGAACTGGCCCAGGCCAACATGCAGTTGTTCGAATTGAACAACATCAAGAACGAGTTCATGGCGACGATGACGCACGAACTGCGAACGCCGCTCAACAGCATTCTCGGCTTTTCCGATGTTCTGGCAGGCGCCGACAATCTGAACGAAAAGCAGCAGCGATATGTGCGGAATATCCAAACGTCGGGCAAAGACCTGCTGACCCTGGTGAATGACATCCTTGACCTGGCCAAGATCGAAGCCGGCAAGATGGACCTGCACCTGGTCGAGTTCTCGATTGGCGATCTCGTCGAACGCTTGTCGGGGATGATGAAACCGCTGGCCGAGCGCCGGAATATTGAACTCACCTGTGAAGTCGATCCCCGGATGCCACTACTCTCTCAAGATTCCGGCAAGATCCAGCAGATCCTGTACAACCTGCTGTCCAACGCGGTGAAGTTCACCCCGGAGGGGGGACGTGTTCAGTTGAATGCCAACTGGGTCGACGAGAAATCCTTTGAATTGATCGTCGAAGACACCGGCGTCGGGATCCCGCTGGAAGAACAGGAAATGATCTTCGAGAAATTTCGCCAGGGGAAAACCGCGCCGGGTGGCGAGCAGACGCTGCTCACCCGCGAATACGCCGGTACCGGCCTGGGGCTGTCGATCGTTCGCGAATTGTCCAAACTCCTGGGTGGCAACGTGACTTTGACCAGCGAACTGGGCAAGGGAAGCCGATTTACTGTCCGCCTGCCCCAATCGCTGCACGAACAACCACGACCGCTCGCCGAGGTCCTGGCACGCCCGCTGCTCACAAACCCCGTTCGCGATTCTGAAATCCCGCGGCCGAATACCCGCGCCAGTTGACCAGTGCCCCGCGAGTCAGCGCACGCGGCATCGGTGTCGCCCGCGAATCCAATTGACGTCTGCGCCCGGCAGGCACAAGCCCCCGTTCACTGGGGTATCTATTGACCCGCTGCCTGCAGATCCGCGTCGTAGCTCGCCGGGACATTGGCCTGCTCGGTATTTCCGGGGTGAATATACAGGCCATAACGCAGGCGGAACGATTTCCCTGCATCGAGCACATTGAACGGATGCTTGGGCAGCTTACCGTTGGTATACGCATGCTGTCCAAAGGGACTGACCGTGAACAGGCCGTAATTCCGCACATGGAATCGTGATTTGCGGAAATTCAACGGATGATCGATTAGGGTCACGCCATAGGTCTTGCCTTCGACGAGACCCGTGTAGTCCACCCATTTTGATTCCTGACCCCAACATTCCTTTTCCGTCTTGAGTCCCTCGGCATTCACGATCTGTCCCCCCGAGTTGCCCCGCATCGAATTGGCAACCCGCATACCGAACATGCCTTCTTTGGTGTCATCGAAAGTGACTGGCTTGGCCCCCGCGGTGAACGTGGCGTCATAGGCAATGAAACGGTCGGCAAAAATCGCGAACTCGGCCGATTCAGTGACCACCGGCTGCCCATCCTCCCCCAACCAGTGGTTCACGACTTTGATCCTGGCCGGGTTGCCGGTTGCCGTCACCACCGTGGCCTCGTGATTGACGATCTTCCCTTTTTCAGCCCAGAACTTGATGCCATTGACTTCGTCAATCGAACACCAGATTCCCTTGTGGTGCGGATGGTCCTCGGGATTTTCCAGGGGTCGACAAATCATGGCGCCATCCGCCGCCAGCACGGGAAAGAAATACGGCTTGGGCTGCGACTTATCCAGCCGCAATGTCGTAAACAACTGCCCCCCGATCGTCACGTCGATGGCGTTCTCGCGTGTCTTCAATTCCACGCTGCGTTCATCGGCTGACCAGGCCGGTACAGCCAGGGTCACGCTCAACAGACAGGCAGCCGTCAGGTGTCGCAACATGATTCACTCCCGATCAGGTCGAAGACAAAATGAAATGGTCGAGCCACAGCAGATTTCATTGATCGGCCAACCTAGCATAGCGATCGCCCAAGTGCCAGTTGCCACCAACGTCGAGCCCGAACCGGCGTGCCTTTTCGCTCGAGCCACAGCTCGTCAGAGCCGCCCGCCGCTGCAGCCACCCGCGTCACCATGCCCACCAGGCATACGCAGCCTCCAGGGTTTGCGGGCGGACACAGCCACACGGAACTGAATGAGAATCGGACCGCCGTTAGAAATCGGTCCGCCAGACGTAGACGCATCCCAAGGCCAGAATCACGACCAGGAAGGCCAGGCTGCTGAGGATCGGTTGCGCCACCTCAATCTTCTCTCGACGCTGCGACAAGTCGCGTGGTCCCTGACCCATCTCCTGCAGTTCATTCAGATCCGACAACAGGTAGGCCACCACGTCCCCCATTTTACCCGGTTTGGGAAGCACGGTGTAGATGGGATTCAGCACGTAGTAGTAGGCCATCAGCAGCTTGTCGAGTTCGGGACCAGACTGCTCAGCCAACCGACCCGACTCCAGGTCATATTGGGATATTCGTGTACCACGATCAATAGCCACAAGCCGCTGCGGTCCTTCGAAGGCCATGGCCGAAATGTCTCCCTGCCCCGAAATGGCGAGTTTCGCAGGGACCCCCTTTTCCACATCAAACACCCAGAGTCGCCGATTGTGAAACAGTACGGAAATCCAGCGGTTGCCCGGACTGGCTGCGGCAAACCGGGGCGCCTGATCCCCCACCGGTCGAAACTCTTGTTTGAGGGCCAGATCGCTGGCCCCCAGCACCAGGACCCGCCCATCCGACAACGCCACCAGGATGGTCTGGCCGGCAAATGCCAACACGGCGGATTTCGATTCCTTGGCTGGTACCACCTCTTTTTCAATCTGCCGGACATACTTCCCACTGGCATCCGGTGCCAAAACGAGGACAGTCCCACGATTGAACGCGGCCAGGGCGCCTGTTTCCGCATTCATCGCGACACTGGCATTCGGGTCCAGCAACAGCGGGGCCTCGGGCCCCATGCGAACAAACTCTTCCTGCGGGGCTCCCGTTTTCCCGCCAGCCTTTTCGGTCAAACGAAACACGGCTCCTTTCGTAACCGCCAGAAGGGCGCCATCGGGCCTCACGAAAAACGCCAATGTGCCCAGCGGTGCTGTACCAATTTTCTTTCGATTCCAGGCGGCCTGACGAGCGCCAACCACTAAAGGTGCGGCGGGCGGAAACATATTGAATCCACCGCTCCCGGGAGTCACCGGCCCCGGTGTCGCAGCCAGAATCCGATCGCGCTTCATGTCGTACACCGGACCGATCAACCCCGGGGGCGGGCCAAAGGGGACCGGATTGTTCGTCTCTTCGGGCGCGAACACCTTGTACCACTTACGATCTTGCGGTTGCCATTCATGGACATCCCCCGAATCGTCTGCCCCCAGCAGGGTCTGCCCGGCAAAGACCAGCTTCACCACGCGAGACTTATCAATGAAGACCTTCTCGCAAACCCCTTTCCCGGATCCGATGCTGAAGCACAGGCCCCAGAAAATGATAGTCAGTACAACCGACACAATCGCGTTGCGCCAGATCAAACCTGCCAGGGCCGAGACACCATAATAGATGGCAAACAGAAACAGCATGATGGGAATGCACAGGAACAACGAATGGCTCCAGATGCCAAATCGTGTTCCGGCAATCAGCCACAGGCCCGCAATGACGTAGGCGGCAATCAAGCCGATGAAAGCGCAACCGCCAAAAAACTTGGTGAGATACAACAGTACGCGTGAGACGGGCTTGCTCAACAACAGGTCGATCGCCCCCGCTTCGAATGTCTGCGGAATAATCGACGATGTCACCAGGATGGCCGCAAACACCCCCAGGACCCCCACCGACCAGTCGACGATCACCGTCAAGATCAGGCGCACAATCTGCAGCAATTGGGCGCGCGGCAGCGGTAAAGGATCGCTCTCAATCCACAGATACACCAGACGCGTTTCGCCATCTTCCTTCTGAAACTCCGATGGCCACGCAGATTCCAGCAGCAGTCGATTCAAGCGCGCAGTCGCTAACTCATTCCGCTTGGC
>JAFEBR010000792.1 GCA_018242565.1 Planctomycetota bacterium
AGATTCGAACTCGGGCAGCAAATGGAGCGGCTAGAGAAAACACTCTCCCGGGAAAACGAGATTTACCGCCAAAGCCAAGTACGTATTGAAGCCTCGCCAAGTGATATCCAAGCCGTCTTGGCTGGGCAGACGACCCCGACAGTACTTGTCGATCTATTGGAGTATACTAATTTGAGAAAACACGGCGATTTGGGAATGCCCGGCAATCCCGGCGACTTGCGAGTTGTTGCGTTTGTCGTTCGCGGTGATCGCGACATCATCCGCGTTGAACTCGGCGCTGCCAAACCGATCGCGGAGCTTGTCGACCGCTGGCGCGAGTCATTCGGCCGCAGCGACGACAGCCGCAAGGCCGCGAATGAACTGCGCCAGCGGCTGTGGGATCCGTTGGCCGAACACCTCGACGGCTGCGAGACGGTGCTCATTTCTCCGGATGGCCAGGTCTCCCGGTTCCCGTGGGGCGCGTTACCGGGAGACAAACCGGGCACGTATCTACTCGAAGAGCGGGCGATCGCGCTGGTTCCGACGCCACAGTTGCTTCTCGAAATTCTGGGGGAGAAACCACGCGTTCCGCAGAGCAGTGATCCCGTGTTGCTCGTGGGAGACATCGATTTCAACTCGGCTCCCCCGGCAGCGCGGCAGGACCAAGAATCATTCGCGAACCTGCGAGAACTGGCCGGCCTGAATCCGGTGGCTGGCGAACTGGATGGAACGCGCCGGGAAATCCAGCAGATCGGCGATCTCTACACCAAGGTCTTCGGTTCGCCGCGGCTTGCGGCCATGTTGACCCGGAGTCAGGCGACCGAAACGGCCCTCAACGAAAATGCCCCCAAAGCCCGGTATGTCCACATCGCCACGCACGGGTATTTCGAAGAGGTCAAGATTGGGCGGGGAATCGAACTGGCCAGTTTGGACGGTCGGGGCCTACGGTCACCGGCATTGACGATCGGCATGTTCGGGGATCAGACCGAATCGACACCTATGGTCCGCTCGGGCCTGCTCCTGGCCAGCGTCAATCGGCCGCGACCGTGGTCGGTCGAAGACGGCAAGTGGACGGCTCTCGAAGTCGGCGCGCTGGACTTGTCGGGCGTTGACCTGGTCGTCCTCTCAGCCTGTGAAACGGGCATCGGCACCGTGGTCGGCGGCGAAGGCGTGTTGGGCTTGCAGCGCTCGTTCCACGCCGCCGGTGCGCGGACGTGCGTCACCAGCCTCTGGAAAGTCGACGACGACGCCACCCAAGAACTGATGACCGAGTTCTACCGCAACCTGTGGGAGAAGAAGCTCCCCAAGCTCGAAGCCCTGCGCCAGGCCCAATTGAAAATGCTCCGCGACTACAACCCGCAACACGCCCCCAGCCGCGGCACGGAGGTTGAACTGGCCCCCCTGCCCTCCGGGCAACCCGTGGCAAATGCGACCCTGCGGATCCTGCTCCCCACACTGGGCCTATCGCTCGCAGCGTTCGCCGTGTGGCTGATCGTCCGGATCGTTAAGAGACAAGAGCGCTGGGCGAAGCGGACCGCCGCGGCACTGGTCCTGGCGCTGGCCCTGTCTCCCTTCACCGCTGCCCCGGCAATCCGGCTTTTCGAGCAAGTATTCCCGCAAGGCGCTTTACCGGTCGCAGCCGAAAGTAAACCGTCCGCCGAATCCCCACAAGACTCCGGCTCATCCCCTTACTACTGGGCAGCCTTCGTGCTCAGCGGCGATTGGAGATAATCGGGACTGAAACATGTCGCGAAATGAAAAACTTTCTAAATCTGATCTTCCGGGAACCAGTTGTTTTCGCCTGGTCTGTCGAAACTGATGACACGAGGAAGAGACGCCGCGGCCACGACATATTTATCTCCCTCCAACAGGAACCCGAATCATGACACCTCGGCCAGAATGGACATACACGGTGAAAGAACTACTTCGCCGATGCGCTGCACTGGGCGTGATTTGGCTGCTGCTTTCGGTGATCGTTGTGGCGGCTCCCATCCCTGAGAAAAAGCCACTGACACCGGAACAGGTGCAAAGACTCGAGGAACGGGACCGATTCGCTC
>JAFEBR010000793.1 GCA_018242565.1 Planctomycetota bacterium
CGATATTCATGCCCGTTTCAGCGACGTTGGAAACGGCGAATTTCCCCGGGTGAGACTGCTCCAGAGCCAGCGCCACACGATCCGAAAATCGATTGCTGACGTTTTTAACGCCATGACCGTAAGTGAAACTGTCGCCCACAAACCAGAGCCGATGCACCCCTTTGCCGAGTTTGCGAGGCAGCGGATTCTGGTCACGAAAACCGGCCTCGTTTTTGCGAACATGTCGGGCGAACCAGCGTTTAGAAACATTGGTCATATTGAATGAATCGCTCTGGTCGTAAATCAGCGAAAAGTACATTTCGACCAGGGTCGCACCTGCGAAAAACATCCAGACCGAGAGTCCCAGATTCAGCCCGCGCATTTGGAGACGCTGAGTGCGAGCCCGGTGACGCGCCCGCAGCAGCCACTTCAGCGCCCAAAAGCCACCGGCCAGCCAGGCAGCCAGACAGACCAGATAGGTTACCGAGAGGCCTGCCAGGAAATTGGGAGAGTCAAGAATCAAGGTTTTGTTACCGGTTTTGTGCAGCGAAAGTGCCTACGGGAATCTGCCGAATTGCAGTAGAATACTCGATTTGAACGAATGCTGTCACGATCCCCCGTCAGATGAAACGGCTCACTTTGTCAGACCAGCCCCGATCCGACGTGCCTACCGCTGCCGCCAGTTGGGCTGGATGGCCCAGTCGGGCCTGGATGGCGCTGCTGGGAGCCCTGTTGGCCCTGCACCTTGGGCTGGGAATCCACTTCGCCTGCCGAGCCAGTGTTACGCATGACGAATACTGGCATTTGCCCGCGGGGCTGGCGGTGCTGAAGTCAGGTCGATTCGACGCCGACAATCTCAATCCTCCCCTGTCGCGAATCTGGTCGGCTTTGCCGCTGGCTCTGGCCGGTGTTCCGCTGGGAGATCCATCCCCAGCCAACGATTCGACCGCTCTGGGTGATCATTTTTTGCAGGCGAACCCGAGTCGATACCACCTGGTTTATGCCCTGGGGCGATGCATGAATCTCGTCTGGTCCGTCCTGGCGGGAATTCTGATTGCCCTGTGGGGCCGCAGACTTTTCGGACCGACCGCCGGCCTGCTCGGCGCCGCGCTCTGGCTGTGTTGCCCGATTGTGTTGTCGAATGCCGCCCTGGTGACACCCGATTTATGTACGGCCTTCTTCTTTCTGGCGACGACCTACGCAGCCTGGCAGTTTGCTGCGGAACCCAGCGGCCGTCGCGCACTCGCCGTCGGAGTCGTGCTGGGTTTGGCCCAGTTGGCCAAGTTTACCTGTGTTGTGCTGCTGCCAGCCGTGTTCGTCATCTGGGGTACCGTCCGCTGGGGTACGGCACTGCCCCGGTTGGGCTGGCGACGCTGGTTCACCTATTGGGGAAGCGTGCTGGCCGTCAGCCTCCTGGTGCTGAACGCCGGCTACCTGTTCCGGGGCACTTGTGAACCCTGGAATTCCTATCAATTCGCGAGCACCACGCTGCAGGCGGTCACACAGCATTTTTCGCCGGCCGACTGGGTGCGTATTCCCGCACCACGCGACTATGTGGCCGGTTTCGATCGACAACGTTCAATCATGCAGGCACTGCATCCGGTGTATCTCGATGGGGAACTACTGTCGGGAATCGGATTTCGCGATTACTACTTTTGGGCTTGTGTTTACAAATGGTCGCATGCAACGCAGGTCCTGGTGGTCCTGGCGATGTTCTCGCTCGTATTTTCTCGATCGGGTTGGCGTCAGTGGAGAGTGCATGCGGCGGTGCTGTTTCCGGCAATCCTGACGATCACCATTGCAAGTGTCTCGCACATGCAACTGGGCATCCGATACATCCTGCCGGCGTTTCCCCTGATCTATCTGTTTACGGGCCACCTGGGGAACTGGATTCACTCCCCTCGCCGTTTATGGCGTAAAATTGCGCTGGCCCTGTGCCTGCCAGGACTGTTCTGGGGATTGCGATACCATCCACATCACCTGGCTTACTTCAATGAATTGTCCGGAGGGCCACTGGCCGGGCCCACGCACTTACTCGACTCGAACATTGACTGGGGCCAGGACCTGCGCGAGTTGAAACACTACCTGGATTCGGAACGAGTCGATTCGATCGGACTGGCGTATTTCGGCATGGTGCCGCCAGCACGACTGGGCTTTCACTACCAGTTCCCACCTTCGTTCAAGGAGATGCGGGCGCAGGGCGGGTTGCCTCCCGGTTGGTACGCGGTCAGCGTCAACTTTGTATATAGCCGGCCCCATACCATGCGCGATGCGCACGATGAAATCCGGGCCGTGGGGCCGGTCGAATTCAGCTATTTTCAGTCACTCCAGCCTGTGGCACGCATCGGTTGGTCGATCTACGTTTACCGGGTGGAATGATGGGACAGGAGCGTACGGCACCGCGGGGGCAGGCCTCCAGATTCTGGATGGCAGCCGTCGTTTCTTTGAGCCTTACGGCCATCTTCTGGCCCAGACTCTGGCAGGGAGCCGGTTTGGTCGGAGGCGATATCTATGCGTATTATTTGCCTCAAAAAGCGTTTTATGCCGAGTGCCTGCGCGAGGGCACCCTACCGCTCTGGAACAATCGGATCGGCAACGGATACCCGCAACTGGCCGAAAGCCAGACCGGAGTGTTCTATCCTCTGAATCTCGTCCTGTACCGTTGGCTGGACCTCAATACGGCGATTAATGCCACGGTTCTATTTCATTATTGGCTCGCATTTATCAGTTGTTGGTTGCTGGCTCGCCGATTGGGATGTGGCCTTCCCGCCTCGATTCTTGCCGCACTGGTTTATACCTACGGCTGGTTTCCTGCGAGAATTTCCCTGGAGTGGGCGATTATCGGCGGAGCCTGGCTGCCGCTTGCCGTCTGGTGCGCCGAATCATACATGACGCACACTGGACGGAAATGGTTGGCCGCATTGTCGTTGATTTTGACGTTGCAATTACTCGCCGGGCATTTCCAAATCGCCTTCCTCACGCAATTGTTACTGGTCGGATACGTTGCGGGTCGACTGTGGTGGGCAGACCAGGATCTGCCAGAAGCAACTCGCGCTGCCCGGAGTCGAATCAGTGCCAACCTGGGTGGAGCCCTTCTCGCCGCGTTTCTGCTGGCGGCGGTGCAACTTTTCCCGACATGGGAATTAAAGACGCGCAGCCAGCGATCGGATGTAAACGGCGAACACGATCCCAGCTTCGGAGCGGTGCCCCCCATTTACCTGTCACAAGTCGTCGCTCCCTGGATCTGGTACCCGGAAAAGGAGTCCTTCGCAGCCCTGTTCCCTGAAGCCGAACGGGCTCGCGTAAACCGGGTCGATGCCCATCTATATTTTGGACTGGTGCCACTGGCCCTGGCGATCGTCGGGTTCGGGTGTACGTGGAAACACCGCCACACGCCCGCAGCCAGAGCAAGTACCGAATCGGCGTCTCCCCAAATCTCGCAGGTGCGCGGACGACTCTCGCAACCGGTCGCACCAAGACTGTGGATCGTCTGGGCAGGACTCGGGTTAGCCGCCGTACTATACATGCCCGGTTGGTTTTTACCTGTCACCCGGTATCTGCCCGGTTTCAACTTCTTCCAGGGTCCCGGGCGATTCGGAATTATCGCCACGCTGGCAGCGGCCCTGTTAGCAGCATCTGGCTTTCAGCAACTCATCAGGTCGATGCGGCACCTGGCTCGCCCAATCTTTGGGGCAGCCGTTCTCGGACTCACCTTGCTCGATCTGCTATGGGTTAGTGACCTCGTTCACGATGCCGAGCCGGTCGACGATCCGCCAGTTCAGCAAATCGCAAACAGTACATTGCGGCGGGCCCTCGTCGAAAATACCGAAGCCGGTCCCGTGCGGATTCTGAGCGAGGGGTACAACATCCCGTCGATCGTGGGCGTGGGGACACTACCGGTCTATCTGGGCTTGAGTCCCAGCCCCTATTACGACCCACAACTGGCGCTCCCCAAACCGTTTCCCTTTCGCGAAGTC
>JAFEBR010000794.1 GCA_018242565.1 Planctomycetota bacterium
CGACAATTGAATCCCCAGGTTCCGCGTGACCTGGAAACAATCTGCCTGAAGTGCCTCGAAAAAGAGCGCGGACGGCGTTACCAGTCGGCGCGAGAATTTGCCGATGAATTACGGCGGTTTCTGGAAGGCCGTCCGATTGTGGCTCGATCTGCGAGCAAGGTGGAGCGTACCTGGCGCTGGTGTCGGCGCAATCCCATCGTGGCCACGACCAGCGCTCTCGCTGTGGCGGGACTGCTGATGACCGTCGCCGTGGGAAGTCTCTTTGCCCTCTTCCAATTCCGCGCCACCGAGCAGAACCGCGTGAGGCTGGCGGAAAGTTATCTGGAAAAAGGCCAAGGCTTGTGTGAGCAGGGAGACATTGCACGCGGCCTACTTTGGATGGCACGCAGCCTGGAAACTGCCCCTGCGGGGGCGGCGGAATTGAAGCGTGCGATTCGGGCTGATCTGGGGGCTTGGGCACCACCATCCGCCGGCTTGCGGCAGGCATGGGAATTGATCAACGGCGTCTCGGCTGTCGCGTTCAGTGCCGACGGCCGGATCTTCATGACCGAAGAAGGAACGCAGACCACGCTCTTTTGGGATACAGACTCGCTCCAACTGCTGGGCCGCGTGAAGCATGCTCAACACGTCAATGGAAATATACCGAATCGGACAGTTGTCCTGAATCCCGATGGTCAAACGTTCGCCACCGAGTGCTACGACGTCAACACAGGTGCCGTGGCCCAGCTCTGGGATGTGAAGACGGGGCGCGTGATCCGTCGTTATGTGCAACCGCCGTTGCCATCCGGGCAATTGCCTGCGGGCAGCACGGATGCGATCTGCCTGGCATTCAGTCGAGACGGTCGATCGCTGGTGACGGCTGACCACAATCAGCGTGTGCTGCTGTGGGACGTCGCTTCGGGCAAGTACGCCGGTCCCCCCATTTCAGCCGAAATGGGTAAGCTGCACACCGATTGGATTGAGGCGGTGGCTCTCAGCCCGGATGGCACCATTGTGGCCACCGGAAGTCGGGATAGCACCGTGCGGCTCTGGGATTCCACGACCGGGCAGCCGATCGGACCGCCGCTGCCGCACGGTGGCTGGGTACGCGCCATCTCGTTCAGCCCTGATGGCACAACGTTGCTGGTCGGTTCCCTGGATGGTAAAGCGCACGTCTGGAATACCAACACGGGAGAGCGGGTTGGTGCTCCGCTTTCGATCGGGAGTCCAAATTCAAGTGGTCATGGATTTGTGGCTGTCGCCTTCAGCCACGATGGCAAGAGGATGGTGACAGCCTTTGGCCACGACGCCCGGCATTGGGATTCGACAAGTCAGCAACCCATTGGTCAACCACTGCGGCACAACAGCGACGTCACTTCCGTAGCTTTTCATCCGAATGGAGAGACCGTGCTCACGGGGAGTAGTGACAATACGGCCCGGTTGTGGGATGTGCCTGCCAATCAACCTGCCGAGGTCGTTCTGGTCCACGACAAACCGGTTATGGCTGCGGCCTTTAGCCCGGATGGAAAAATCGTCGGTACAGCCAGTCAGGCAACGGGAACTTACTCCGATCCACAAGCCATCGCGGAGGTTCGCTTCTGGGATGTCACCAGCGGCAAGACGGTGGGTGATCCCCTTCCGCTCCAACCTCAATCGGCATGGCCACGCAAGGCGGCCTTCAGTCCCGATGGCAAACTCTTCGCGCTGCTCAGTGAAAGTTGGGATTACCAGGGCAGCCGATCCCGATCGGTCATTCACCTCTGGGACGTGGCCACTCGGCAACCAATCGGCCAGCCGCTGGTGCAAACGGTCGCCGGAGCAGACCATGCGGCAGGAATTGAGTTCCTGGAATTTGCCTCTGACGGTAAGACGTTGACTGCCACGGATCGACAGGCGCTGACCCAAATCTGGGATGTGGCTACCGGGCAGCCGCTTGGGATACCCATCCAAGAAGAATACCCAATCACGCGACCGCGAGCGTATCGCCCCGATCGAAGACTCGTACTCTGCGGGCATGGGCACGACAATACCGCTGTCGTCGAAAATGCGGTCAAAGGCGACAAAAGCCTCGGTGAAGGCATTGGCATCCAGTCCAATGGGCACGTCGTCATGGGATTTCTGCAGCACCAGGCCGGTGTCCAGGGGGTAGCGTTCAGTCCGGATGGCATGCTGCTGCTCACTGGCAGTGATGACAACACCGCCCGGCTTTGGGATGCGGCCACGCTCAAGCCTCTCGGCCCGCCGCTGAAGCATAAAGGGCCTGTTCAGACTGTCGTTTTCAGCGCCGACAGTAAACACGTGTTGACGGCAAGTTTGGACAAAACCGTGCGAATTTGGCGCGTTCCCCTGGTCGTCGAAGGCGAAACGAGCCGACTGACGCTCTGGCCGGAGGTCATCACGGGCAATTACATTTGGGGTGGGGGGCTTCACGTTTTGCGGGCCAAAGAGTGGTTGAAACGCAAGAAACAATTAGAGCAATTGGGTGGCCCACCATGATCTCGACACTCGCGGCGTTCTGACCGCGTCACGGGCCGTTGGATTCGCGCGAAACGTTTTTCGAGGTTCGGCGTGCGTGCCCTCCTCGGGAAGCGATGCTCGTCGCTGTCAACAGCGGTCACAAAACAAGCGCGCGGATTCGCCACCCTCGGTTCGCCCTCTCCATCCAGTTTTGCGACTGGCGGCCGTACCTCCGCCAAAAACTTATGGCGGCCGCGAATTCCAGGCGCAGCGCCTCGGCAGTAACTGAGGAATGCCGTCAAGCGAACAATGTCCGCCGGCCGAAAATGGACCTGTCCCCTGTTTGGGCTATTTCCGGCGGATGGTGACGACGGCGTGCAGGCCGTCTTCGAGGAAGGTCAGGGTGGCTTCGAGCCCGGTGAACGTGCTGAGCAGTTTGCCCAATGCCTGATCTTTCGCCGGGGCGGCACCCTGCCGTGGGGTTTGAGCCGAGCCATGCGCGCTGCAGGTCATCCCCCGGCCGGCGGCATCGAGTTCATAATGGCCGCCATCGGGACAGAAAAAGTGCACGCCATGCAGTTGGTCGGCACAGCGGCACACCTCGGGGCCAGACCGCAGCACCGAATTCGCGCGGGCGGCCGTGGTGAGTGGTCCCAGGTTGTCGAGGCAGGCGTGGCGGTTGTTCTCGGCCCAGCCCAGGCGGTAGTCGGGTAAGACCTGGTCCCAATTCCGGGCCCGAATCGCAAACAGGCCATGACCGACCGGCCCGCCTGGTTTCGGTGCGCCGGCCGTTCCCGCTTTTTGAACAGCCTGGTCGGCGGCGGCCAGGTCGTCGAGAATGTGGGCCTTGCTGGAGATGTACAGGTTTTGGCCGATTCGCGCCCAGAACAGGCGGAACTTGACCGGTCCGAATCCCAGGCTCTGGCAGCGCACGTCATGGCCTTGTGTTCCCTGGTAACGATAGAAATCGTTCTGGATGCGGAACCAGCCCCGGTCAGGTGGCTGCCGCGCGATCTGCGCCAGCATCCGATCGAGCCGGCCCAGGAAGTCGTCCACAATGGTCGTATCCTGCACGGCGAATGATGCGTAAACGGGCGCATTCAGCGATGCGATCAGGAAACTGATCGGCAGGATTTCGTTATTGAGCGCCGGCCCGCGTCGGCTGAACGTGCCGAGCGCTTCGCCCAGAAAGGCTGGCAGATTGAAATCAAAGGTGGGAGTGGAGTCATAGGCGTGCAGACCAACCTGATTGCCGAGACCTTTCAGCAACAGACGGGGCACATTCAACCTGGCGAGTTGTTCTTCGGATAAACCCCATAACCAGAAAGGACGTGCGCCCGAGTTCTCCGGGCCACGGTCATAGACGATATTGGGTGACGAGAGATCGACCACCTCAGATCCATTGCGGGTGAACAGAGCCGCCAGCGTTTCCTGGGGTATTTCTGCCCGCAGGTGGGCTACGGCACCATCGGCCAGTAATACCAGGTGACCGGTATTCGTATGCTGGGCCAGATTGGCGGCCGGTTTTTTCAGATCGACGACCAGATCGTCGGGCTTGGTCCAGGTGACGGCGTGTTCGTCATCCGCCTGCACGAGCAGCAGGGTGTTGGAGGTACCATCGGTGACGGAAGCGATTTTGGTCCCCTCTTTGTCCCCTGTGAACATCAGCGTGGGGCCCACCGGGGCGAGGTACGACGTGCGGTGCGGTGACTCGGCTTTTGCCGGCAAGGTACGAAATACCGCCGGCATGCGTTCAATCAACTTTTTGTTGTGTTCACTGTCCCATGGTTCGTTGAGATGGAATTCCTGGTAGAGGTCGGCATTTTCCAGGTAGGGCAAGAGAGCCACCCGCCAGCTCAGCAGCGGTTTCCCTTCGGGACTGCGGATCGCGGTGGCGGGGAACCTGCCATACGCGTCGTGATAATTGTGCAAGGCCACGGCGATCTGCCGCAGATTCGCCACCCGCCGGGCATCGTCAGCCTGGGGCTGAGCTGCGGCTGTATCCGAGGCGGTGTCCGGGGCCGTGTCGGTGATGCCGGCCAGCGCGGCGAGATTCGTTTTATCCAGCCGGAAATTCAGGCTGAAGATGTTTCGTGGAGGGACCGGTAATCCGTCGAGCGGTTCGGGCGTGCCACCCAGTGCGGTGGCCAGTCCCTGGTAGATTGAATTGTCGATCAGCGGCAGGATGATCGTTTCCAGTCGGTACTGCTCGGGGGTCGCCTGAATGCGAATCGCGATGGGATCAAAAAACGTCCGCCAGTAATTGTTGTAGGCATTCAGAAACGCCTGATATTCGGTGGCTTCCTCGCGGGTGACGCGCGTCACCGGGTGTTCGCAGCAGGGAACCAGATTGTGGGCCTGGCCATGCACCGAACAGACGCCCGCCGTGCCGTCGGCGGTCAGCGTGTACTTGCCGTGATCAGGGCAGGCCAGATCCCCTGTGCCGAATAAGCCGGGTGCACATTGGGTCTTTTCCAGAATCGCCAGCGAGTCCGGGGAGTGGTCGTGTTCGCTCTGATAGAGCAGCGAGGCATGTCCGATCATGCGCAGGTGGTTGTAGCACAGCACCCGACGCCGCTCGGTGAGTTTCAGTGTCGGCCCGACCAGTCGGCGGATGAAGGGATCGGACAGATACAGAAAGCCATCTTCCGCCGGGTCGCCCCGCTTCATCAGGGTGCGGATGTATTGGAACTCGGGCGTGTCCCCCAGTCGCCGCACGACAGCCCCTTCCGGCGTTTTCCCCTGGATCGAATTCAGGACTCGCTGCAGGGCCGTGAGCGAATTGCTGCGGACATGCAGATTCGGCTGCGGGTACGCCGAGTACACGTGGACGGTGCGATCGTAATTCGACAAGTGTATGTAATCGACCCCCTGATATTGCCCGGTAGTGCGCTGCACGAATTTGTCCGATTTTTCGGCACTGTCGAGAAAGCCCTGCATGCGGGCTTTGAAGACTTCGGGCTGCTTGAATCGGAACAGCAGCGTCAGATCGCTCCCCTCGTTGAAGAACAGATCGCTGCCGGTGAACGCCACGTCTTCGACGACCAGATCGTAGAACGGACGGACGAGCGGGTTACTCTCGACGGCCAGTTGCCGTTTCAGGCGATCACCCACCTGCTGGCTGCGGGCTTCGCCGGCGGTCTGGTGCAACAGGTGCTTGGCCCACAGATCGCCCGAATCGAGGACGTCGAGGCATTTGTTGAGCGAACGGAACTCGGCGAAGAAGTAGTCGTCGGGGACGAGCTTGGACAATTGGCCCACGTCGGGGTGCTGTCCGCCCAGCATTTGTTCCCAGGGATGGCTTTTGATCGTCGGTCCGGGCAGGCTGGCCACATCGACGAGGTCTTTCAACCCCTCTTTCACGACACCCAGAAACCCATTGCGGATGCCGCGCAGATTGGGCGCGGGCTGGCCGGCCCCCGGCATCCGATCGGCGCGTGGCTGCGGACCACGCATGGTGTCCAGTTGCAGACTCTCTTGCACGGCCAGCGCACCGGTGAAAATGCTGAACAGATCGATGTCGCCACGGCGGCCGTTGACGGGCAGACGATCGCTGGCGATCCGCTCAAACTCGGTGAAGACTTCGGGCAGACGGCCTTCCCGGCGAGCCAGTTGCAGGGTGATGTACTGCAGGCTGGCGTCTTTCGGATACAGGCGGAGTTGCTCCAGCGCGGTTTCCAGCGTGTACGCCGACTGCGGCTGTTGCGGTTTGGAGGAATCTTGTGACCAGGCTGGGGCTGGTGCAAAACCGGCCCAGCAGACGAGTCCACAGAAAAACCAGCCAACAGCGACATGAATTGAGCGCAACATCGCGAATCTCCTGAACAGGAAGTGACGCGGCGAGCGTACCACAGAAATTCCGGCCAAACCAGCCGTACAGAGAGACTGCTGGGGCAAGGCCGCGAGGCGGGCCGGTGGTCAGAATGCCGGTGGGGGCCGGGGGCTGCCGTTGACGTGGCCGGGTGGGCGAATACACTCGCCACAGAGAGGCCGCAATCGCCGCCTCCGATGTCCCCTTCAAACCCCGATCTGTCGAGGCCCCGTCGTCGTATGCAAAATGCCATTCGAGTCTGCCTGCAGAGCCGTGTGGCGCTGTGGGGGTTACTGGTGGGAATGTGCTGTGGTTGCGGGGGGAGCGCAGGGCCGCTGGGGACCGAGGGGGATCCGTTCGGGAACATCGTGAGCCAGATCCAGGAGCGGGCGGCGAAGAAGGCCACCGCCGAGTGCCAACTGACGGTGACTGAGCCTGCCGACGAGGACGAATCGGAGTCGGGCCCCAACCCGATTGGCCGACGGACCGTGCGGGTTCGCAAAGAGTGTGCGGCGGATGCGGAACACTCTGTTCCCGCGAAGGTCACGGTCTACAACGCCTACTTCGAACTGGTCTCTGGCCAATGGCGTTGCACGAAAGTGACCAGTCACGAATCGGCGGGAGACAACTCGCAGAGTGAAAACTCGCTGGAAGGTCCCGACATCCGGTTGCCGAATCTGCTGATCTGGATGGATCTGTGAGGTGGGCTTACGGGGCCAGGTCCGGCTGAGGTCGCAGGTCGCGCGGCATGGTTGACAGCGTTGCCCCGGCAGGCGTTGCGGTTCAGCGCTGGTGCTGTGATTTGCCTTTTCCGCCTGCATTCCTGACGGGGTGTTCCTGGGCTGTGCGCTTGGCCGAACGATCTCGTGCTGTGCGCTGGGGCGCAATCGGCGAGTCGGGCACGCCTCGCCACATTCGTGAATCACGGTGAGAAATGACAGGGCCGTGCTCTGGAATTCCGGTTCCGACCGCGCGCCTTGCAGTCGCGGGCCGGGAAATCCAGAATGAGCGACGGCGATTCGTCGTCGCGTGTCCTGGTCATGAATCTGCTGGTCGAAAGTCGTAGAGCACGTGGGAAGTTCAAACGTCTCCTCCAACCGGGTGCGTCTCGAATCGATCGACCTGGTACGTGGCGTGATCATGATCATCATGGCCCTCGACCACACCCGCGATTTCTTCCGGTTTCCGACCGACAACCCGACCGATCTGGCGACGACGTCGGTGGGGTTATTTCTCACCCGCGTCATCTCGCATTTCTGTGCGCCGGTCTTCTTTCTGCTGATGGGTACGTCGGCCTGGCTGGCGGGACGGCGGAAGTCCCGCGGCGAGTTGTCGCAGTTTCTGCTGTTGCGCGGCGTGTGGCTGATCTTTCTGGAAGTCGTTGTCGTCCGCTGCCTCGGCTGGCAGTTCAACTTCGATTATCACGTGACCGAATTGCTTGTGCTATGGGCGCTGGGGGGGGCGCTGATCGCGCTGGCCGCGTTCATCTATCTGCCCCGCCGCGCGATCGTCGGTTTCGGGTTGCTGCTGATCGTCGGCCACAACCTGTTCGATGGTTTCCAATCAACGCATCCGGTGTGGGCGATTCTGCATGGCGGCGGTTATCTGCTGAACAAGCCGGGATACGTCTTATATGTAGGCTATCCGCTCATCCCCTGGATCGGGGTCACCGCCGTGGGTTACGGACTGGGGCCGATCTTTGAGTGGGACGCGGCCCGTCGACAACCGTTCCTGTTCCGCCTGGGTGTCAGCCTGTGTGTGGCGTTTGTCGTGCTGCGTGGATCGAACCTGTATGGCGACCCGGCTCACTGGGTGAGGCAAGACTCCTTGTTATTTACTGGGTTCTCGTGGCTCAATACGACCAAATATCCGCCGTCGCTGCTGTTTCTGCTGATGACGCTGGGGCCGACTCTGATCGGTCTGGCCTGGGCCGATCGGGGCACGCCGCGGTTCTTGCGGCCGGCCCTCGTGTTCGGCAAAGTGCCGCTCTTCTTTTACCTGGTGCACTTCTTTCTGATCCACCTGCTGGCGGTCGGTTTTTGTCTCGTGCGGTACGGAGCCGTGCACTGGATGTTCGAGTCGCCCGACCGCGAGCACCACCCGTTCACGGTGCCCCCCGGTTGGGGATACTCGCTGCCGGTAATCTACCTGATCTGGGGAGCGGTGGTCGTATCGCTCTACCCGCTGTGCCGTTGGTTCGCGGATCTGAAACAGAAACGCCGGGATGCGTGGTTGAGCTATCTTTAGTACGGGCCGCGTTGCGGTGCATCGGCCGATCCTGACGCACCTAATCCTCGGGAAATTGTGACAGGTCGGCACGGATCTGGTCGTACAGGTCGTTGATCCACGGGGGTTGGTTCTGAGCCGAGGGGGCCGGTGTCGTCCGGAAGTCGGTGGGAGCAATCAGCACCGTGATGTTCTCGAGGCGGGTGCGTGCGGAAAGCACAAACAACTCTTCCACGGCCGGATCGCCGATGGCGAGACATCCGATTGAGACGTGGCCTCCGTGGATCATGATGTCCGCTCCGAGATGGGTCCGCCCGTCGTCAAGGGCGCGGGCCCTGTCGAAGGTATTCGGATAATTCAACCGGAGTGCCAGGTGGTATCGGCTGCTCGGGTTGAGAGATTCAATTTCGTAACGACCTTCCGGGACCTGTCGGTCTCCTTCTCGCAACTTGGGTCCGTTTGCGCCACTGAGCCCCAGGATGGGGTACTGCCGAATCATACGCCAACTCTCGGACTCGTGACTTCTCGCAAACACGAGCAGCGTGCGCTGATCTTTGAAGGCGACCAATGCCAGGTGTTTTGGTGGGAATGTCAGTTGCTTCGCAGACAATGCCGGCGTGAGCCGTGCTTCCACCGCCGGGCCGTAGGTTCCGAGGCGTTCGGCGATGGTGTAGCGACCACGAATCTTGGTCCAGACGGAGACATGCCACCCATGATCAACCAAGACGTAGCCCGCCCCGGCCAAGGCGCCCGCCAGCACTCCGATGGTCAGTCTGCGCTTGAGAAGCATGGCGATCCAGGAGGACCCGGTCAGGATTTTTCGTTCAATGTGCGGCCTTCCACCCGACAGACGCCGTCGACCTTTTACGGTTCCGTGCTGTCCAGCAGATTCTTCAATTTGACCATGGCTCCGTGATTCGCACGGCTCTCTTCGGCCGCTTGCAGGAAGGCGAAAATCTCCAGCGTTTCGGCGGCGGTGACGGGGGGCTCGCCCCCTTTGAAAAACTTCGCCAGTTCGATGGCCAGACCGCCGTAGCCCATGTACTTGTCATCGGTCGGGACGACTCCCTTCACAGGCACGCCATGGCCGTAGATCCCGGCGGTGGAGACCCCTTGTTCGCCGAAGACCGTCGCGCTGTATTTGACGGCACCCTGTTTGACGCCGCGGTAGGTGCCGACCCGGCCGTCGCCCCAGACCGCGGTGATCGATTCCGCCGCGGGGGTCGAAACGCACGACAGTTTCTGCACGCCGGGGCCCATGATGGTGTACAGGGTTTCGATGCTGTGCAGGGCCCGCGAGAATTCATCGGCCGGCGGTGCGCTGACTGCGTAGCCGCCGTACACGTCGCAGCCCAGCACCTTGCCAACTTCGGGATGGTTTCGCATGCCGCTGAAGCCGGGGCTGAAGCGATGCTGTGAGCAACTCCACAGCGGAACCTTCGCCTCGGCGGCCAGTTTGAAGAGGGCCACGGCGTCGGGCGGGGTGGCAGTCAGGGGCCGGCCGATGAACAGTCGTTTGCGGGCGGCGATCACGGCCCGCGCCTGTTCCAGATGCAGGCGACCGTCGAGGCTCCAGATCATGACGGCGTCGCATTTGGCCAGCAGATCATTCACCGAGCCTACGATTTCGACCCGGGGGGCCGCGGGGTTGTCTTTGTACTGGTCGAGCATCTGCTGTTGCCAGCGTGCGGTCAGGACGGCACTTTCCGGGTAGTCGGGGCTGATGGCCGGGTACGCGGCGGTGACGCGCAGGCCCGCCAGATCCCCTTCCGCCTTGGGGTTATTGAAGAACGCCGCGTATTCGACCGCCTGGTAGTTGTCGAAGCCCAGGATTCCGACGCGAACCGGTTCGGCTCCCTGCGTCGCGTGCATCCATCCACACACCAGCAACAGGCCCGCTGCGAGACTGCGACAATTCATGACGTCGGCCTTTTCCAGAAAGAGTAATTCGGCAGCATTCGTAGGAGTTCGATTTGTGGGGGGCGACTGTACCCAGGGGATCAACCCGCTCCCCAGCGTTCTGGGCAGAGCCGGTAGCCGTCCGAGGACTACTGTAATCGGTTGGCCGAGTGTCGAACATGTTGAGCCCCTGTCGCTGGGGCAACGCACCGGTCGTGGCGATCTCTTTCGACCGGTGGGGCGTCGCAATCGTCCGCCAGTTGCAGTGGGCTCGCCGAAACCCGAGTATGTGGGGCATTCTCGCAGACGATGGAGCGAGGGGATTCATGACAGGCATCTGTGCGTCTTAAACGGCAACCGAACTGGGGAATGGAAGATGGATAAGAACGCCTACTTTGCGTCGCAGACAGCCGACGCTCTGGAGCGGGAACGATTGACGGCGTTGGAAACGGTCCTGGACCCGCGCTCGACTCGGCAATTGGCGGCGCTGGGTGTCTCGTCGGGCTGGTCGTGTCTGGACGTGGGGGCCGGCGGTGGTTCATTGACCCGCTGGCTGGCCGAGCGCGTGGGGCCCACGGGACGGGTGGTCGCCGTGGATCTCGATCCCCGGTTTTTGATGTCACTGGATCTGCCGCATGTTGAGGTGCGCCGCCTGGACGTGACGCGTGACTCGCTGGAAGAGTCGCGCTTCGATCTGGTGCATTGCCGATTTCTGCTGGCCCATCTGCCAGAGCCTCTGGCGGTCATCAACCGCTTGAAGTCGGCTTTGAAGGTCGGTGGCTGGCTGATGATCGAAGAGCCCGATTTTCGCACATACGCCGCGGTGGATGAGACGCATCCGCAGAGCGTGGCGTTTACGAGCGTTGTACAGAGCGTGTTTCAGCGAATCGCCGAGGTGGGATTGTTCGATCCCTGGTTGGGACGTCAGGCGCGAACGCTGCTGGAACAGGCCGGGTTGTCAGAAATCGGACACGAGGGGACGGTGCAGGTCTGGCAGGGCGGAGAAGCCGAAGCGCGGGAGCACGAACTCTCGCTGCCGGCCCTCGTCCGGGCTGGCGTGTGTACCGCAGCGGAAGCAGAGTCCATCGCCCAGACGCTGTGCGACCCCACCTTCCGCTTCGTGGGCCACACCGTCTACGCCGCCTGGGGGCGACGGGGTGCGTGAGTGACTTGGCGAAAACGGGCCGGTGTGCGCGAACGGGGCACTGAACGGTTCCGAGTGCCTCTCGTCGTTGACAGCGAAACTGCGGTACGTTCTGTTGATCGGGATGCTTGTCGACAGGCTTTCGAGATCAGAGACACTTGGGTGTCACTGGACGCGGCTGCCGGTCGATCGTGTGCTAATACTCTGTCGCGGCCCCGGCAGTGGTCCGCGGTGATCGGCGTCGGCGTATTGCCGAACGTGATTTCGCAGTTTGTTCTGAGCCGGTGCTTTGTTCGCCGCCAGCAGAATCGTCGCTGGCCTCGTGGACGGAAATCAGCGGATCGCCGTTTCCGGGGATTTCGCTGAGACGGCTCGACGAACGACTGGCAATGCTGAAGAGATTCAACAAAGCCTCCAGGTGGAAACTTGCCACTCCCTTTGCAATTTTCTCGTCGTTCGCGGCCAGTTCATTCAACTTTTCAAAGCATCTCTGGATGTTGAGCGCTTGCCGCTTCACTTCGTCAAAAAGGGTGATCTTCTGGCTCCGAAAAACGATCTCCAGATCGAAACCAGCGGCCTTGGCGTAGGCCTGCAGATCTGCCATCGTCACATCGGCATCGACACCGTTTTCCAGTTTCGAAATCCGGCTTTGAGCGCACTGCAGATGCTGCGCGACTTGCCCCTGCGTCACGTTGTTGGCATTCCGTAAATTCGCCAGGCGTCGCACAAGTTGCCTTTGCGCGATTTGCTCGCCGAGCTCGTCGGCAAGTCCGGGATCGTCCGGCAGGGAGTCGCGAATCATGTCAGCGACACTGGCGAACTTCGCCGCGGTTTTTTTGGTGTTCATCTTAGTGATTTCCTTCCTGTGAATCTTTACGCGCTGTCCGCAGAGATTCCACAAACTGGTGACACAACCTGACGTCGTCCTGTTGGGAG
>JAFEBR010000795.1 GCA_018242565.1 Planctomycetota bacterium
AACCAACCCGGCAACCAACCGCGTAATCAATCGGGCAATCAAGCCAATCCACAGGCGAATCAACAAACCGACAATCCGCCACGAAACGCCCCGTCCGATCCGCAAAATCCCCCGCCTGGCCAACAGGCCCAGGCCCCAAACAAAGCCGCCGAATCGTCTCCCGCCTCGTCACCTCAATCTCCCCCCCCGGGCCCACCTGCTCCTTCGCCATCGTTCTTGACTGGCTTGTTGGCATCGCTCGCCCCGTTCGTGAAATGGATACTGTACGGCATTATCGCTCTGGTCGCGGCGTACGGGCTGTATCGTTATTGGGGACCGTTTGTCGAATTGCTCCGCAATTTGTGGAACGAGTTGTTGAGCCTGTTCGGACTCGGCACACGAGACGACGCGACCCAATCAGGCACGGCCAACCCCCAGGCCCCGGCGGCCCCCTTGCCCTTTTCGTCGTTTGATGACCCGTTTCTGCACGGCACCGCTCGCCGCATGTCACCCACGCAACTGGTGAGTTACACGTTCGAGGCGTTGGAAGCCTGGGCCCGCGAGCAGGGTATTCCGCGCGGCCCAGACCAAACCCCGCTGGAGTACGCCAGCGAACTGGTCCGCCGCTTACCCCAGGCCGGCCCCGAAATCCAGGCCGCCACCCAGGTCTACGTGCAAGTCGCCTACAACCGCGGCAAGCTCACCGAAGCCTCATTCAAAACCCTCGAAAAAATCTGGCAACGCATGAACGTTATGGCCAGCGTGTAATCTGCCGATTGTCCGAAAAACATCCGGCACCGGCGGCATACCGCTCAAAACCGGGCCATCCCGCCCCCACAATTGGCACCTCACCGGAATTCGTGGGTCCGAATCGTAGAGAATTGGGCAGAACGGCGTTGCGGTGGAGGCAGGCCAAAGAATGTGCGGTATTCGCAGAGAGCCGCCCGGCTCGCTGTGCCCCCAAAGGCTGCAATCCCACTGGCCCGATGTTGGTCCTGCCTCCTTCCCGAACGCCCCGGGCGGCTGGCGAATGTGCCACGGCCCGCCTGGGAGAGACGCGATTCAGAGTTTCTGGAGAAATTCAGTCTCGCGGCGACGCTCCAGCAATGCACTAATCCTTCAGCTCCATCAGGTTGGATAGGGGACGATCACCCTCCAATCTTTGAAACATACTCGGCGCACGACCAGAGCCCGGGGTGGGCCGGCCAGTTTCTGGATGACTGGTGCGCCTGGGTGATGCAGACCAACCTGGAACCGAAGAAGAAAGTCGGCAAGACATTGCAGGCCCATTGGCACCTGATTTTCAGCGGGTTCACGGCCAGCGGTCGACTCTCATCGGGCACGGTCGAGGGCTTTAACGACAAAGCGAAATTGAGCATGAGAACAGCCTATGGCTTTCGATCGCCAAAAACCCCATAATTCGCCCTGTTTCATACACTTTCTGATCTTACCGAACCGGATTTCACCCACGAAATCTGGGAAGAAGGCTAACAGCGATTCGATCTGACGGCCCGCCAGCCCAGTGAATCGCCTTAGTCTGCGGTCTGCCGCTGGCTGGCACACCGAGATCGAGAAGAATTCGGAGTCCCTTTTCCGTTCCGCTTTTGGCTGCCATTTTTGCGGTCTGGCGGCGGTGTAGTCCGTGAAGAATCTACGGTTCCGGATCATGCGGAACAGGTCGATGACAACGCTCGAATGGGTTGTCACAAACACGGAAAGCGTATCGAATCGGGCGCGGTCCTGAAGACACCGAATCGGCCGCCCAAGGACCGCAAGATGTAAGTTGTTTTTGAGCTCCTCGAGCACCAAGCTGAAATTGGACTTGCAGCGCGGGCCACTTTCAAGAAATGCGGCGACCTGAAGATCACCAGATTTGTGGAATTGCTGTCCGTCAGGGCGCAGTCCTTGCATCTCCGATCGGGTCGACGTACACTTTCTAATAAAAATGTTGCACCCGATAATAAAAATGTTGCACCTGACAATAAAAATGTTGCACTTGTTGTGTTGGTAGGGACCAATCTTGACACTGGTAACACCGTCGATTTCTCGCCTCGATGGCGCGCGCATCGACTTCGGGCCGCTCGCCGCAATGGATCTCGCGCACTACGAGAGGGTGCCCGAGCGCACGTTGTTTTACACCCTGTTGCACATCGACGAGCATTCCGATGCTCTTCCGACCGCATTTGAACTCGCGGCGGCACGCCTGAAACAGGCCGAGCAGTTCTTTCTCCAAATTCCCGAACATTTCCGCCTGCCGGATTACAAGGACTTCGTGGAGCAACTGCCTGCCATGCGGGACTGGTGGCTGCAACAACAAGAAGCCCTGAAGCAAGCACTGGGGGGCGTGAGTTGGGAGCAGTGCGTCCACCTGGTGACGCAGTATGCGCCGACGGCCCTGCTGGATGGTTGCTGGCTGCAGAATATTTCATCGTCGGCGACGTCACACACGGAGTTGACCGCGGGTTTACTGAAGCTCTATTCGTCCGAAGTCGGCGATGGATATTGCTCGCAACATCATGGCAATGCGTATCGCGATTTGATTCGCAGCATGGGAATCTACCTTCCCGAAGTTGAGTCGATCGCTTTCGTCGAGCAACGAGAACTGGTCGACGCCGCGTTTCGGCACCCAGTGTATCTCTTGTGTCTCTCGCAGTTTCCGCGGGCGTATGCACCGGAAATTGTCGGCATAACGCTCTTCTATTATGTCTGTGGGATCTGCCCCGTCCTCCCGGCCCTCCGCAACCAACTGCAGCAGCGCGGAGCGGCCACGCGATTCCTGGATCTGCATCAGTTGGAGACGTCCTTCCAGGCGCCGGCGAACATGGCGGTGGAAATCGTCGAACGCTTCATGGACAGCTGCGCCGACGAACCGGGGGATTTCGGCGAAGAACTCTGGTCGCGGATTCGCCGTGGTTTCCTGGCCGGCTGGTCGGATTCATCCGAGGCAATGGACCGCGCTGTTCGGTTGGCACGTGCGCCTCGGAGCAGCCCGCGAGAGAAGATGCTGGAGCTGATCAGTCGCAAGGCCAGGCATGCCTTTGGCTACCACCAAGAGAGTCTGTTGGAGGGCCGGTCGATCGACGATTGGATGAATCCCGAGCACCTCGATGCGCCGAAATTCCTGGATGCGTTGGCGCGGTCGCGGTTCGTAACCCCTGGCAACGCGAAAGGCAGCTACTTTTTTAAACGGCTTGTCGAGTTTCGGGGCCCGATGTTTCGCATCTTTTCGCCGGATGAATTGCAGGTCATTACCGAATGGATCGACGGGTTGCCCGCTGAACAGCCTCAGGCAACACCGGCGGACGGCCCGGTGCATCAGGTGCCGGCTGTGCCGTGGGACGCAGGTGTTCCAGGTCGCTCCCCCGAATATCGTGCGGCTCAACAGGCGAATGATGCGGACTGCATCAAGCGCTATTCCCGCATGCCGCTGGGGGATGTGTATTATTACTTGCTGAATATCGAACAATTTCCTGACGTGCGGCCGTTTGCCAAATACTTTGCGACTCGCTGGCTGACGCTGGCCGGCCGGAAACTGACGACCGGGAAGCGGCCCTTGCCTTTTGCGCCCTACCGGCATCAGGCGCTCGACAAATGGCTCGACGACCAGCATTCGGCCCAGGTGGCTTCGTACCACCCCACGGACGAGCAGGACTTGCCGTCGCGGGACCAATTAATCGAGTCGTCGATCCAGCAGGCTCCGATGATCCTCATTGACGGCGCGTGGATTCAGCACGCGGCAGGCGCGAGCACCAGCCACACGCCGGTGGGGAGCAAGCTGTTTCACATTTATGTCGACGAGGTGGGCAACGGCGATGCCACAATGAACCACCCGAATGTGTACCGCGAACTGCTGGCGCAGATGGGAATTGAGTTACCCGAGTTCGCGACCCTGGAATTCAGTCGCTGGCCCGGTTTTCGTCCCGATTCGTTTCAAGTTCCCGTTTTCTGGTTGTCGATTTCCCAGTTTCCCAAGCGATTTCTGGCCGAAACTCTGGGGTTGAACCTGGCGATGGAGCTGTCGGGCGTCGGCGGAACGTACCGAAGCCTGATCGACGCGCTGCGGCATTATGGTTTTGACCCCTGCTTTGTGGAACTTCATAACACGATCGACAATGTCTCAACGGGCCACACCGCCTGGGCGATCGAAGCGATCAAGGACTACCTCGACGACATCTTCGCTCGCGGCGGCGCCGACATGGTTAACGAACATTGGCATCGGATCTGGACGGGGTATCGATCCCTCGTGCCACCCAGAGGACTGAAAAACTGGTTCTACAGAATCTTTTAACCCGTGGCTGAACACTATGAGCAATACCAAGGTTGAATCCAAAAACGCATTGCCGGCCGAGCCCTGCGCCCCCGCTAAGCCGAGTTCCTCCGCAAAGCCTTGCGGTGCGGCGGAAAAGAAATCGGGATCGTTGTCCGAATGGTTGAAGAGCAAACTGCGCCGCTTGATCGCTCCCAAAAAGAAGGAACCGGAAATTTACCCTCTCTTTTAGCGAGACTCGAGCCGGCGACTGCGTCTTCAGGAAACTCTCGAAGTGGGCCAAAGTTGCAGGCGTCTCAATTCGGCTTCGACAGCGTCAGCCAGAACACAGTGTCCGAAATCCGAAAGATGCGTGTCGTAAGGCTCGAGATAACACCGGGCGGCCTTGCCTCCATATTTCAAGAAGTGAGGCAACAGGTCAGCCACAAAGACCGTTTGACCGTCCGCAAGTGAAGAAA
>JAFEBR010000796.1 GCA_018242565.1 Planctomycetota bacterium
AGAAGCATGCGTGCTGGGGATCAATGAACCGGCCGTTACAATCAAGCATATTAAAAACACCCTAGTCGAACATGCGTTCGCCGAAGGCTGGATTGTCCCCGAGCCTCCCAAACGTCGCACCGGTAAAACGGTGGCCGTGATCGGTTCAGGACCTTCGGGGCTGGCCGCGGCTCAGCAACTCAACCGCGCCGGACATCTCGTCACCGTGTTTGAACGGGCCGATCGCATCGGCGGCCTGCTCCGCTACGGTATTCCCGAGTTCAAAATGGAAAAGCGGGTCCTCGACCGCCGGCTCAAACTGATGGAAGCCGAGGGGATCACCTTCAAACCCAATTCGAATATTGGCGTCAACGTTCAGGCTGCGGAATTGAAATCTCAGTTCGACGCCGTCGTGATCGCGATTGGTTCGACCGTACCGCGTGACCTGCCCGTTCCCGGACGCGAACTGCAGGGCATCCATTTCGCGATGGAATTCCTGCCGCTGCAGAACAAACGCTGCGAAGGCGACACGATTCCCGATTCGCAGTTTATTTCGGCCAAAGACAAGCACGTGGTCATTATCGGCGGCGGCGACACCGGTGCCGACTGCCTGGGGACGGCCCATCGGCATGGCTGTAAATCAGTCGTGCAGTTGGAACTGCTGCCCAAGCCTCCCAAGTCGCGTGACGAGACGATGCCCTGGCCGTACTGGCCCACGATTCTGCGTAAATCGAGTGCGCACGATGAAGGGGGAGAACGAGATTGGAGCGTCGGGACGAAGAAGTTCACCGGAACGAATGGCCGCGTTGAGAAACTGCATGCCATCCGTCTCGACTGGGTGAACGAAAACGGGCGGACCGTCATGAAAGAGATTCCCGGCAGCGAGTTCACTCTTGATGCCGATCTGGTCCTGTTGGCCATGGGCTTCCTGGGCCCCGATAAGAAGGGCATGCTCGAGCAGTTCGGCGTCGAACTCGACCCGCGCGGCAACATCAAGGCGGACGATAATTACATGTCGTCGGTCCCGGGCATTTTTGCCGCAGGTGATGCCCGCCGTGGTCAGTCGCTGATCGTCTGGGCGATCTGGGAAGGGCGCGAAGCCGCCGTCGGCGTTGATAAGTACCTGATGGGACACAGCGACCTCCCCTCGTCCCCGCAATTGCTGGGGCGCGACGTTCGCCCTGGAATCTGATTCAGCAACGCCGGGTATCGCAGAAATCCTTCAGTCCGGCCGCGTCGGTTTGACGCGGCCGGACTTCGTTTTGGGCAGGCTCTCCTACGATTGGGATCGCTCCCCGAGATTCATCCGTCCGGGCGTTACGCTTGACCAATTTGCCTGGAAGCCCTAGAACCCACCGCAGGATTGTGGAAACCGGCTCCGGCGCTGGGCAGGCTGCCCCGAGCAGGTGCCGACGTTGGATTTTGCGCTCGCGATCGATGCGATTGGGGCGTAGAAAGCGGGATCCCCAATTCCGAATTCAGGATGAGTTTGGCTGCTTCCGACGGAATGGAGCACTGTTGATGAGCGCGGTTCTGAAGAGTCCCCGAATGTTCGAATCCGAGAATCTGACTCCCTACAGCCAGGCGTGGTACGAACGCTTTCGCAACACATTGGGTGAAGGACTTTGCCGACAGCTTGGAATCTACGCGATTCATCCCGACACGGTGCTGTCGGTCGTCATTCCGGTCTACAATGAACGGGCCACATTGCTCGACCTCGTCGACCGTGTCCGCCGAGTGCCGCTGAGAAAACAGATCATTCTCGTTGACGACGGCAGTAAAGACGGCACGCGCGACGTTCTGCGGGACCTCGAAGCCAATCCCCGCCACGATGATATGAATACGATTCATGTCGTGTTCCACGAAGTCAACCGGGGCAAGGGCGCCGCCCTGCGGACCGGGTTTCAGTATGCCACCGGTGAGTTCGTCATCGTGCAGGATGCCGACAACGAATATGACCCGTCTGAGTTCCCCCGCCTGCTGCAACCGCTCGTCGAAGACAAAGCCGACGTCGTGTATGGTTCGCGGTTCATGGGAGATTACTCGCACCGTGTGCTGTACTACTGGCATTACCTGGGGAACAAGTTTCTTACGACCTTGTCGAACTGTTTCACGAATCTGAATCTCACCGACATGGAGACCTGTTACAAGGTCTTTCGGCGCGACAAACTCGCCGAGATCCTGCCGACGCTGAAACAGAATCGATTCGGGTTTGAACCTGAAATCACCGCCAAGATTGCCCGCCGTCGTCTGCGGATCTACGAACAGTCGATCAGCTATTCCGGTCGGACCTATGACCAGGGCAAAAAGATCGGCTGGCGCGACGGCTTCAAAGCCCTGTGGTGCATTGTCCGCTACGCGATCGCCGACTGAGGGCCTGCCGTCGGGAATCGCCTGCAATCCAGTGCGCCCCATTGGCAATCCAGGCGCGGCTCCTCGGCTAGCCTGCGGGGCACCGCATCCGGGAGGATCAAAGCCCAAACAGCGCTGAGCTCACTTCCAGTGTGCCAGAACCCCGGCGAGTACGCACCGAAGTGGTGCATCCGCGTGAAGTTGTTCGACGAGCTGCTCCACCAGCGCGACTGGCAGGTCGCCGGACGATTTTAACACAA
>JAFEBR010000797.1 GCA_018242565.1 Planctomycetota bacterium
CACAGCTCCTGTGGTGCGGACATAACCACCGACGACCGCAAGCGGCCCTTCGATGTACTGGTAAATGGAAGCGTTTTGTACGTACTGATCACCACGAATCGCATCGAGCGTCGAGATGCCGTCGTTGTAGTTTTCGACATCAGTGATGTAGTACGTCCCCAGGGGGCCCGCTTGAGCGGAAGTCGCCAACAGGGTTAGTGCAGTCAGGCTCAACAACAATCGCGACATCGATCTTGGCTCCGCAAAAAATCGAGGAAATGGTCCGCCAGCCCGAATCAGAGAGAAGACGTCTCTGGGCTTATGCTTATACGGCCACCCAGTTCGAATTACAATGCCGTAATTCTACGTCCCGGCGAGTTTTCCGTAGGATGGACGGATTATGCAGGCTGCGGGACGGCGGACGGGAGCGAATTTCAAAGGCTGACTGACCGGCAATCTCGGCGGAGGGAGTCTCGCTGACAATTTACAAACTTGTCCCACGGGGGTTTCACTGTGGTCCGCGGTGCCGTTGACCGGTAGAATCAAGAAGTCGTTATGCGTTATTCCCCGAGCTTCACGGAATGCGTGGATGAAAGTCATGCGCGGGTTGACCGACTGGATACTGATCTGTGCCCTGGCCTGTTGCGGGTTCGGGACGCGTGTCTCACGAGCCGACGAACCGGATCGCAAGGTGGACTACACCGCCGACGTCAAACCGATCCTGGTGCGACATTGCGTCAATTGCCATGGGGCCGACAAACAGAAATCGGGACTACGCCTCGACAGTCCCGAATTGGCCCGCAAAGGGGGAGACAGCGGCCCGGCCATTGAAGTCGGAAAAAGTGCCGAGAGCCTGCTGATGCAGGCCATTCGCGGCGCTGAGGGGGTCTCGGCGATGCCCCCCAAAGGACAACCCCGGCTGACCGATGACGAGATCGCCATCCTGCAGGCCTGGATCGACCAGGGCGCCCAGGCTCCCGAGGAAGCGACCACGCAGACGGCCGTCAAAGGTCGCGACCACTGGGCATTCAAACCGGTTACGCGACCGGTCGTGCCCGTAGTGCGGCAATCGTCGTGGGTTCGCAACCCGATCGATGCGTTCGTCCTGGCCCGGTTGGAAGAGCAGAATCTGCAGCCTTCCCCCGAAGCCGACCGAGTAACCCTCATCCGCCGGCTGAGCCTGGACCTGCTGGGCCTGCCACCCACGACGGCGGAAGTCGAGGCATTTCTCGCCGACGAGGCCCCCGGTGCCTACGAGCGATTGGTGGAGCGGTTGCTGCAGTCGCCTCACTACGGTGAACGCTGGGGTCGCCACTGGCTCGATCTGGCGCGGTACGCCGACTCGAACGGTTTCACCCGCGACATCGCCCGCAGCATCTGGAAGTACCGCGACTGGGTGATCGACGCGGTCAATCGGGACCTGCCGTTCGATCAGTTCACGATCGAGCAATACGCGGGCGACATGTTGCCGGGCGCCACCACCGAGCAGCGCATCGCGACCGGGTTTCACCGCAACACGCTGACGAACGACGAAGGAGGGACCGATCCAGAACAGTTCCGCGTCGAGTCGGTTGTCGATCGCGTGAACACCACCGGAGTCGTGTTTCTGGGCCTGACCGTCGGTTGCGCCCAATGCCATGAGCACAAATATGACCCGATCTCGCAGCGCGAGTACTATCAACTCTATGCGTTTCTGAATAACGCCGATGAACCTCGACTGGATGTCCCCAGTGCCGAGCAGATCGCGGCCGGCCTGCCACAGAAGCGGGAAGAGTTGCGTCGCCAGGTGGCGGCCCTGGAACAACAATTTCAGCAGCAAGAGGCCCAGTTCCAGCAGGTGCTGGCGAAATGGGAAGCAGCGATCACCGAAGACGAGAAGAAGAAACTGCCTCTCGAAGTCGTTAACGCACTCAACCTCTCGCCCGTCATGCGTTCCGACCAGAACAAGAAAGATCTGGCCGAGTATTACAAGAAGTTGCCGGTGGCGCGCACCGAATTTCCGGTTCTCGAAGAGATTGCCAAATTGCGGGCTGGGGAACCGAGCTTCGTCACCACCATGGTCATGCAGGAACGAGCCGCGCCCCGCGAAACGCACATTCATATCCGTGGCGATTTTCTGCGACACGGAGCCCGAGTGGAACCGGCGATCCCGGCAGCGCTACCCGGGTTGCCCCCCGAGGTGAAAACCCCCAACCGACTGGATTTTGCCCGCTGGCTGGTGGACCCGCGCAACCCGCTCACCCCCCGCGTGACGATGAACCGGGTCTGGCAGAAGTACTTCGGCCGAGGCATCGTCGAAACAGAAAACGACTTCGGTACGCAGGGCATTCCCCCGACCCACCCCGAGCTGCTCGACTGGCTGGCCGCCGAGTTCATGAAGCTGCCCCAACCCGAAGCGTCTGCCAACCAGGAGACCGCCTGGAGCCTCAAACGGATGCACAAACTGATCGTCACTTCGGCGACCTACCGGCAATCATCACGACATCGCACGGAACTCAACGAAGTCGACCCGAACAACAAGCTCTACGCCCGGCAGTCGCGATTGAGACTCGACGCCGAGATTATCCGCGACGTCGCATTGGTCGCCGGCGGCCTGTTCAACCCGGCCGTGGGTGGCCCCAGCGTCCATCCCCCGCAGCCCGAGGGGGTGTTCGATTTCACGCAGGACAAAAAGCCCTGGAACACGGCAATCGGCCCCGATCGGTATCGCCGGGGGATGTATACGTACCTCTGGCGCTCGAGCCCTTACCCGGCGATGACGGTGTTTGATTTTCCCGATGCCAACGTGACGTGTACCCGGCGGAATCGCTCGAACACACCGCTGCAGTCGCTGACCTTGGCCAACGACCTGCAATTCGTAGAAATCGCACAAGGGCTGGCGCTGCGGATTCTGAATCCGGCTTTGGCCAACGATGTGGCCCGTTTGCGATTTGCGTTTCGCGTATGCCTGGCACGCAACCCCAGTCCGGCCGAAGAGCAGCGACTTGCGAAACTGCTGGCCCAGCAGCGCACCGAATTTGGCAACAATCTGAAAGAAGCCGAACGCCTGGTGCCGCCTCTGATCTCGGTACCGACCAACATTCAGGAATTCGCGGCCTGGACTGCGGTGGCGCGGGTCTTGCTCAACCTGGATGAATTCATCACCCGGGAGTAAACAGGTCTTCCCTGCTCTGCTGACGGCAACCGGTCACGCGAACAGACAGTTATTTGAGGCGAACCAAGATGCACGATCCGAACTCACATCCACCGGCATTCCACGATCGGATGCAGACGTTGCGCGCGATCACCCGGCGGCATTTCTTTCACGATTGTCAGATCGGGCTGGGCTCGCTGGCGCTGGCCTCGCTGCTGGGCGACAAGCCGGTCGCGACCGCGGCCGAGAATGACCGCCGCACCAATCCGTTCGCGCCTCAGCAGGGGCACCACACGGCCAAAGCGAAGAACGTCATCTTTCTGTTCATGGCAGGCGGCCCCAGCCAGTTGGAACTGTTCGACTACAAACCCAAGCTGCAGGAAATGGATGGCCAGGTCATTCCTGAATCGTACGTGAAAACCAAACGCTTCGCGTTCATCAAGCGCGATGCCAAGCTGCTCGCCACCCGGCGGAAGTTTTCCCGTGTTGGCCAATCGGGCGCCCTGATCGGCGACCTGCTGCCGCACCTGCAAACGGTTGCCGACGACCTGTGCGTGGTGAAGAGCATGCACACCGACGTATTCAATCACGGCCCGGCCAAGTTGTTCGTCAACACCGGGTCGCCCCAGTTCATGGGCCGTCCCAGTATGGGGGCCTGGGTGACCTATGGCATCGGCAGCGAGTCACGTGACCTGCCCGGCTTCGTGGTGCTGCAGTCGGGCCCCCGCGGTCCGCGCGGCGGGTCCCCTTTGTGGGCCAGTGGCTTCCTGCCCACCACTTACCAGGGGGTTCCCTTTCGCTCAGGGGCCGAACCGATCCTCGATCTGGCCAATCCCCCCGGCATCGACGCCACCCGCCAGAAGCAGTTTGTCGACGCCGTCAACGACCTCAACGCGCTGCGACTGGGGGAAACACACGATCCCGAAATCGCCACCCGCATCGCGGCGTACGAGATGGCGTATCGCATGCAGTCGAGTGCGCCGGAACTCATGAGCCTGACGGGCGAAACCGCACAGACCCTGGCGTCGTACGGCGTCGAACCGGGGAAGGCATCGTTTGCCAACAACTGTCTGCTGGCCCGCCGATTGGTCGAACGGGGCGTGCGGTTTGTGCAGTTATATCACACCGACTGGGATCATCACGGCAACGCGGGGACCGAACTGGGCAAATCGCTGGAAGATCGCTGCAAGGAAGTGGACCAGCCCATGGCCTCACTGGTCAAAGACCTCAAGGCGCGCGGCCTGCTCGACAGCACGCTGATCGTCTGGGGGGGCGAATTCGGACGAACTCCGCAGGGTGAACCCCGCGACATGCTCGGCCGTGACCACCATATCGAAGGCTACACGATGTGGCTGGCGGGCGGGGGGATCAAGGCGGGCCAGACGATCGGCGAGACCGATGAACTGGGCTATTACGCGGTCCACGACAAGGTCCACGTCCACGACCTGCAGGCGACCATTCTGCACCTCCTGGGAATCGACCACCTGAAACTCACGTTCCGGTTCCAGGGACGTGATTACCGTCTGACCGACGTGGGTGGCCATGTCGTGGATCAGATGTTGGCGTAGCGCGCACTTGTACGTCCTGCGTCAACTCCCCCGCGGCACGCACCGGCGCAACCGCAGGGGCGATCAACGCCCCAAGTCGAGCCTGCCAGTGCGAACACTCCGGCGCGGGCATAATCATTCCGCCGCGAGGTTCAGCAGATGCTTATCGGTATCGCCGGTCAGGCATTGTGATGCTGACGATGTCCGAATCCGATTCGGTCTTGGAGTTGTAAGCACCAATGGCAAACTGATAGGTCGAATTCGGCTGCAAGCCCACGACCTGCACCGACGTCACCCCGGATCCGACCACACCCAACCGGCGCCAACGTCCGCCGCTGATGTAATAGATGATGTACCCCGTCGCACCGTCGACTCCGGTCCAGGTCAGTTGTGCCGAGTACGGCGACAGGGCGGTCACCGTCAGCGTGGGTGTCCCCAATGTGGTCGTGGTGGTATCTTTCGGCAGCGTGACGGTCACGGTCGACGAGTCGGCCTTGCTTGTCGCGTTATAGGCCTCGACCTGGAACGACACGGTCGAACCGGCCGTCAAGCCCGACACGGTGTACGCGGTCGTCGTGCTGCTCACCGAAATCGTCGTCGTGGTCGAGCCAATCGTCTGGAAGATGCGGTAGCCCGTCGGACTGCCTGCAACCGCGTTCCATGTGAGTTTCACAGCGGTCGAACTGGCAGCGGTCGCTGTCAGGTTCGGAGTCCCCACATCGGTCGTTGTGACGGTCGTCACCGGCGTGATGACCTTGTCATTCTTATCGACGACATCCTGGACGAGGTAATCCCCCATGCGGGTGGTCAACCGGGTCAGGTCGGCGATTTCCCCGTTGTAGCGGTCGTCGTACCAGCCCAGCGACTTGTAGTTGACATCCGGATCCGTGACCGCCTCGGCCAATTCATGTGACGTCACCGCGGTCTGTTCATCGAACGCGCTGGCGAAGCCTTGCGACTGGGGTGAAATATTGGGGGTGCCGGGATAAGGAATCACCGCGTAACGGACGTCCACCGCGGCCCCGGCCGCGGACTTCCCGGCGAACGCACCATGATAACCGAGAAAGGTGCTGTTGCTGGCGCCAGTCCCCATGCGCACGACCACGCCCGGTTCGACATAGACGATGTAGAGGCGATTCGCGTCGGGGACCTGTACGCTTCCGGCAGTGATCAGCGTCTGCAGTTCCTGTCGGATCTGCTTGTCGGTCACTCCCACTGATGTCACCTTGCTGAGCGTGACATTGTCGATGGCACCGGCGCTGGCCGAACCGCGGCCGACGTTGTAGCCCGCGTTCTTCAGCATATCCATGTACGGACTGTCAACGATTGTCGAGACATATGTATCGATCTGCCCTGTCTGGGTCGTCAACGAGGAATTGGTTTTCCAGTCGCTACCCAGATAAACAGCCTGCGCCTCGACAGATGCAAGCAACGCCCCGCCGTGATAGGTTACCGTCAGGAGTGCCCGCGATTCGAGATGCTCGACCTCAGCGGATACCGCGGTCACCCGCAATTCGGCGGTCCGACCAAATCGGCGACGCGAGGGACGCGTTGCTTCACGAACTTTCGAGGTAACCCAGTTCCACGAGACGGCCGTGAACAAACGCATAGCGCTTCCTTCCCTCGAGTGCGGTCAATCAGATTCAGGGACTGCCGTGTTTTTCAGAGAGCCACGGCAAAAAGCCCACAACAGGAGGTCTCCACTGACCAAATCCATTCTGGCGTGGGGCAGCAGCCGTTGTCAATTGGCATCCGTTACAACTTATACAGACATTTCGGTCGGCGCCCACCCCGAGTCAGGATTCACCCGGTACCGGTGGATGACAAGGAGACGCCCTTTTCTGGCATGTTTTTCCCACCCCCTCTGTCGGAGACGCGCATGACTCGAAGATTCACGAACCGATTCACGATGCCATCAGCCCGAATCTCAGCAGCCCTCGCAGTCGTCTGGGCCGTCAGCCTGGCGACAACTTTACAAGCGGAGACGCGCGTGCAAACCTTCACCTACAAA
>JAFEBR010000798.1 GCA_018242565.1 Planctomycetota bacterium
CGCGCCCGGCGTCGGCGTTACCGCGCAAAATTTCTGGGACCAGCGTCGTCAAATTGCCGAATTGTGAGACGCTGCGGCGCAAGGGCTGTCCAAGAAAGCGGGGCGGACCGCGCTGGTGCGTGCCCCCCTGCCCTGCCGTCGCGAAAGCACCATTCCGAATTTGAGCTTGCCCGACTTGAGGAGAATTTCGAACGCGGCAGCCTCCCGTACCGTTCGCATGGGACGGCCTGGCTCACCAGCGTGCGCACCGCCTTGGTGCATCGGCAGGCGCAATCTGCCGGAGGGATCGGCCCCGGGGTTGGTCCGCAGGCAACCGGTACAGTTGCCAGATCGGTGTAGGGTGTTCAGAATTCGTCCGACCACGGGAACGGCCCGACCGAAAAATCCACGTCAGCCCCTCTGCGGGCAGGTTGGGCGGAATCCCCGCTGTGCCGTACCGGGTATCGCCGGCGGCCCCTCCGGGAACGGGGCATTTCCGGTCGCGGTCCGTTACATTGTGAACCACCCAAACCGGGGAGCGGAAGTTGTCGTTTGGCCTGATTTTCTGAGGGCTGCGAGTTAAACTCGACTGCACCGGCGGTCGGCTGGGCGTTTGCGTTTTTTGTCAACACGATCCATCGAGGTAATTCTGCATGAGCACTCCACAGAACAATTTCCCCAAGCTGCACAACGCGGCGTGGCCTGGCGTCGTTGGCAAAGGTTCGCCTGGTGCCGAGCCCTTCATCGACCTCGACACGATGTTGAACCTGACGGCGGCCGCCGAGGTGGACGGTACGAAATTCGACGGGGTGGATCTGTTTCTGTTCGACCCGCATGTGTCGATCGACGCGTCGGACGATGATTTGAAAAAACTGGCCGACAAAGTCCACGCCAAAAACCTGGTCATTGGCTCGGTGGTGGCCCCCGTCTGGCCCCCCACCGGCGGCGGATCGGCCATGGGTTCGGAAGCCGACCGCAAGCAGTTCGTGGAACAGGTCCGCAAAGGCTGTCGCATCGCGAAGAAGCTGAAGGATCTGGGGATCCGCAAGTACGGCGTGGTCCGCATCGACTCCGCCGGCGGTCCGGGGGACTGGGCCGCGGACCCCGAAGGGAATCAGCAGAAGATTGCCGCCACGTTCCGGCAGGCCTGCGACGTCGCCGCCGATTTCGGTGAACGGCTGGCCGCGGAAGGGGAAATCTGCTGGGGCGGGATGCACAGTTGGAAGCGGATGGTCCAACTGCTGGAACTGACCGATCGCCCGGGAACGCTGGGTTTTCAGGCCGATATGGCCCACACCCTGCTCTACACGATGGGTTACAACGCCCCCGAAGACCGAATTCTGCCCGAGAACTGGAACTGGAGCGATCCGTCGAAGCTCGACAATGCCCTGGCGACGTTGACCGCTGCCTTGCGCCCCTGGACGATCGACTTCCACGTCGCCCAGAACGACGCCACGGTCAAAGGCTCGGGGTCGCACGACAAAACCGGCCGGCACTGTCTGCCCAACGATCCCAACGGGAAGCTCAAGATCGCACATCACGCCGGTTACTGGATGCGCGACTCGTACGGCAACCCGACCAAGAAGTTCCGGCACATCTGCTGGGATGGCTGTATGTTCCCGAACGACGTCATGTCGAAGCCGCAGACCTGGAACGACATTCTGCGAGCCATGATCGACGTCCGCAAAGCCCACGGCTGGGTGGAATAACCCACATGGAACGTGAGACAGCGCGGGTTTCCGCCCGCGCTGCCTCGCCCCCGGCGGCTGCTGCCGGTAGAAATGGCTCTACCGGGAAAGCACCGCGAGGGCTCACTCAGCGGGACAAGTCGTCGCTCGTGCCAGCGTCGGTCCGGCGCGGGCAGCGTCCCCCAATCTTCAGTCACATCGCATTTCCGTCGCGCTTTTTTTTGAATTCATTGCAGAGAAAGAACTCTCATGTCGAAACCTCTCAACATCGGCTTGATCGGCTGCGGCTTTATGGGCCGCGCCCACTCCAACGCTTACAACCAGGTGAGCCACTTTTTCGACCTGGCGTACCGTCCGGTACTCAAGGCGGTCTGCGCCCGCAACGCCGAGTCGGCCCAGGCCTTCGCCGCCCGGTGGGGCTACGAAACCGTCGAAACCGACTGGAAAAAGCTGATTACGCGCAAGGATATTGACGCCGTCGATATCTGCGTGCCCAACAATCTGCATCACGAAATCGCCATTGCCGCGGCCAAAGCGGGCAAAATGGTGCTGTGTGAAAAGCCCCTCTCGATGAATACGGCTCAGGGCCGCGAGATGATCACCGCGGTCGAAGAGGCCAAGGTCCCGAACATGGTCTGGTACAACTACCGCCGCGTGCCGGCGGTGACCATGGCCAAGCACCTGGTCGATGAAGGGAAGCTGGGGCGGATCTTCCACTACCGGGCGGTCTTTCTGCAGGACTGGACGATCTCGGCCGACCTGCCCCAGGGGGGGACGGCGTTGTGGCGTCTCGACGCCAGTGCCGCCGGCAGCGGGGTCACCGGTGACCTGCTGGCCCACTGCATCGACACGGCCCTGTGGATCAACGGGGGAATCGACAGTGTCTCGGCGATGACCGAGACGTTCATCAAGGAGCGCAAGAGCAACTTGACGGGCAAGGTCGAAAAGGTCGGCATCGATGACGCCTGTGCCTTCCTGGCGCGATTCAACAACGGGTCGCTGGCCACGTTCGAATCGACCCGGTACGCCCGCGGCCACAAGGCCCTGTACACGTTTGAAATCAACGGCGAAAAGGGCTCGCTCAAGTGGGATCTGCACGATCTGCACCGCCTGCAGATGTTCGACCACAACGACGAAAGCCGTCTGCGCGGCTGGAAGTCGATTCACGTCACCGACCACGGTGGCGAGCACCCGTACATGGACAAGTGGTGGGTGCCCGGCCTGCAGATTGGCTACGAACACTCATTCACGCACCAGGTGGCCGATTTCCTGCAGGGTCTGGAAACCGGCAAACCGGCCGGCCCGACCTTCCGTGACGCCCTGGAAACCCAGCAGGTCTGCGACGCCGTGCTGGCCAGTGCCCAGGAAGGCCGCTGGATGAAAGTTCAATAGATTCCGGAATTGGGGCTGGGGAATTCTGAATGGACTTTATTCCCGCCCAAATTCCCGCAATAATGCACCTGTCCGGCTGGCGGAAGGAGTGGAGCGCTTCAAGCGATTCACTGCCTCCCGCCAGTCGTTTTGCATGTACATGGAAGGTCGTGGCCGTTCGCACGAACAAGCAGCGGCACCACCGGGGAGCGACGAAGTCACATGGAACGAATTCCAACGACACGCGAAGGCTTCGACAAGCTGCGTGAAGAAATTCGGTTTTTGGAAGACGAGGAAATGCCCAAGATCGCGCAGAAGATCGCCGACGCGCGCGCCGAAGGGGACCTCAGTGAAAATGCCGAATATCACGGCCAGCGTGAAGCCCAGGGGCTTCTCCAGGCCCGCATTAACCGCCTGAAAGCCAAACTGTCCAGCTCTTACATCGTCGATATGGCGAACATCCCCAAGGGGATCGTCGCCTTCGGCTCGGTCGTGACCGTCAAAGACGTGCTCGACGGAACCGAAGAAAAATACCAGTTCGTGGGCCCGGGCGAAGAAGACTACTCGGGAGAAATCCTGAAGATTCTGACCAGCAGTCCGCTGGCCAAGGCCATGATCGGCAAAAAGCCCGGCGAACAGGTCGACGTGCCCCTCCCCAAGGGAGCGCGGAAAATGGAAATCGTCGCCATCAACGATCCGTGATTTATCCGACGCAGGGTCCCCAGACCCTGTCGCGCTCTCGGGTTCTCGGGTTCCAGACTTCCACATTCATCCGACAAACAGGGGAATTCCGATGAGCCATCGGCTGATCTTTGTCAGCACGTGCGTGTGTCTCTTTGCTGCCAGTCTGGCCCGAGGCGAAGACTGGACCGAATTTCGCGGCCGGTCGGGGCAAGGCCATTCCGTCGCGACGGGCCTGCCCACCACCTGGAGCGAAACCGAGAACGTCGCCTGGAAGCAAGAGATTCCGGGGCATGGGTGGTCTTCGCCCATTATTCTCGGCGACCACCTGTACTTGACGACGGCGGTTCCGGAAGGCGACGGAGACAAGCCGGCGCAATCGCTGCGGACTCTGTGCCTCGATAAACGGACCGGGGCCATCCGCTGGAATGTCGAAGTCTTCAAGCAGCCGGAAGGGATCGCCATCCATGGCAAAAACAGCCATGCCAGCCCCACCCCAATCACCGACGGCAAGCGCCTGGTCGTCCACTTCGGCACGCACGGCACCGCTTGCCTGGCGCTCGCCGACGGCAAAGTGCTCTGGCAGAACCAGGAACTGAAATACGCCCCGGTGCATGGCAATGGAGGTTCCCCCGTGCTGGTGGGGGGCCTGGTCATTGTCTGCTGCGACGGAGGCGATCAACAGTTTGTGGCGGCGCTCGACTTCGAAACGGGCAGTCTCCGCTGGAAGACGCCCCGCAGCACCAAGCCCAAGCTGGGCTTCTCGTTCGCCACGCCGCTGCTGATTGATGTCGATGGCGTGCCCCAGGTCGTGTGCCAGGCCTCGGACGCCGTGCTGGCCTATTCGCCGGCGGATGGCAAAGAGCTCTGGAAGGTGGATTATCCGGGGGGTTATTCGGTCGTGCCCCGGCCCGTGTTCGGGAATGGCCTGCTCTTCGTCTGTACGGGCTACAACACCCCCATGGTGCTCGCCATTCGCCCGCAGGGGGCCGTGGGAGACGTGACCGAGACGCACGTCGCCTGGAAGCTCACCAAGGGGGCTCCGCACAACCCGTCGCCCCTGCTGGTGGGGACATCGCTGTACCTCGTCTCGGACAAGGGGATCGCCACGTGTGTGGACGCAGCGACGGGCGACCAGATCTGGCAGGAACGGCTGGGAGGCGAGTTTTCGGCCTCGCCCCTGTTCGCCGACGGCAAGATCTACCTGCAAAACGAAGCGGGCGATGGCATCGTCTTGAAACCGGGGGATCAGTTCGTGGAACTGGCCCGTAACGCGCTGAAAGAGAAATCGCTGGCCTCGTACGCCGTGGAAGACGGGACGCTGTTCATTCGCGTCGAACGGCACCTGTACCGCATCCAGAACCCGTAAGCCGGCGTGCGACAGCCTGCCGCCGAACGAAAAGCAAAAAGCCCGCATCAGGAAGTCTGATGCGGGCTTTAGGTTTTGGATCTCAACGTGTTCCGGACCGCAGACCGGCGGGAACCACTTGCGCCGCCAGGCGGCGAGGAGACTAATCGTCTTCTTCGTCCGATTCAGGCAACGGCAAAGGCTGCTGGAGCGAATCGTTCATCGCACCCATCAGGTCGCTTTCTTTGGGGCCGTGATCGTAGCAATCACGCTCGTTCCACAAAGGAAGTCCCGCAGCGTAACGAGCCGACAGCATCAGGACCTTTTCTTCGGTCCCGGGTTTTGCCTTGGTC
>JAFEBR010000079.1 GCA_018242565.1 Planctomycetota bacterium
ACGAGGATGTCTTTCCTGACATCCTGCCGTGCGCCTCTTCTCTACTCGACGGTTTTTTCCCGTCCGTAAAACGCCCGACGTGAACAGCGATTGTGCTACTCAATCGCCGATGGCATTGGGACACGACTTTCGCCCCGGCCAGCCCCCCCCTTTTTCCTATAATCTGCGAAATCTTGAAAATCTGTGGATAACTCTTTTCCGTAAAGCGTTCGAACGGAATGAGCGGTCAGCGGGATGGGGAAAATCGACCGGCGGGCTGAATCTGTGGGCTGAAGACCGGGGCATTCTCGCCGCTCGTGATGCGCTGACAAGTTGAAAACTTGTCCCACGAAATTCGATACCGAGTATTGACATTTGTACACGTCACGCGTATGGTTCATGATGGATAACTAATAAATACGAGTCGTGTTTCAGGAGATGCCATGAAAAGGCCAGAAAAAGTGACGTCCGTGTTCGTCCCGCGGTGTGACGCAGAAACCAACCCGGCGACTCGGGCCGAGTTTCGAGCCCAGTTCCCGGCTGAATTTGAGGTTCAGGATGCCTCGGGGCAGAAGTGGTTTGAAACTGCCGACCGGCGACCGCTCAGCGTGGCTGATGATGACCCGGCCTGGTTCTGGCCGGGGATGATTTCCAGTGGCGATTTGACCGTCATTCAAGGCGATTCCGGCGTCGGCAAGTCGTATGTGGTTCTCGATATGATTGCCCGCGTCACCCGGGGTACCCCCTTTCCCGCCGTTCCGGGGACTGAGGAGTTGCCTCTGGCTCCCCAGGAACCGGGCAAAGTCGTGCTGATTACACTGCAGGATCACATCCAGCGGATCAGCAAACGTCTGTCGATCCTGAAAGCGGACCGGAGCAATCTGCATGTGGAAGGCTACATTTCCCGCAGAATGGCCGACAGCACCCCGTTGGACGGTCGGAAGTTTGATTTGAAGCTCGATCTACCCAAGTTACGGCAGGAATTGCAGGATCTGGGTTCGGTGAAGCTGGTCGTGTTCGATCCCGTGTGCGATTTCTGCCAGGGGCCGGCGGAGGTCGAGCACATGCTGTCCGAACTGCGACACATCGCTTGGAGTTTCAATATCCCCGTGGTGGTGACACTACCGGCTCAGGTCCGGTTTGATACCGCCGGGGCGTTGAAGGTGACCTCTCGGTATCGGACGGAACAGGCCCGCGCCGTGTGGTGCCTGGCGAACCATCCCCAGTATGGCCATCGGCGGTTCTTCATCCCCCGGCGGATCAACCAGTCGGCGCTCCCCCTGGGAGTCGAGTTCCGGATCGACAATCAGGGGTTCACCTGGCGGGTCGATCGACCGGTTGACCCGGCGGATCCCTTGGGTTGGGAGACGGACCTGCGGCGGTTCTTGACGGAAGTGCTGACTCTGGGCCCCCATGCCTCCGCCGATCTGATGTATCTGGGGCAGTACAAAGGGTACAGCCCGAAACAGATCCGGGCCGTGGCGTATCGGATGGGGGTGGGAATCCGCAAATGCCCCGGCTTCGGTAAGGAGGGAAGTTGGGAGTGGTTCCTGCCGGACCTCGAAGCACGCTGGAAAAACGAGAGATTTTTGGAGAACGCCGCGGAAAATGCAGAAAACGTCGAAGTGGCTTCAGCCGTCACGGAAGACGCAGTGGAATTTTCAAGCGTCGGGCCACCCCACGGTTTCGACTGGGCCAGGGATCTCGATTCGGCAGCACCCCACGAATCGAAAATCGAGCCCGCGACGGCGAAAGCCACGGTTACGGACACGCGCACGAGAAATACGGAATCTTTGGCGAATGCCGAGGGAAATGCAAAAAACGTCGTGGTGGCTTCAGCCGCCACGGAAGACGCGGCAGTACACACAACCGCCGCGCCACCCAACAGCGACGACTCGGAGTGGCATCTGCGTGCGAGCGCACCCAACGAATCGGCGTCACCTCAAACCTCGGCTGAAGCCAACGCTACGGACGCGCGTCAACGCCATGGCGCGGCGGCCGCGCGAAATCCGGAATCTTTGGAGAACACCGCCAAAAGTCGCGGTTTGGCTCCCACGGCGCCGCTCACGAAACGCGAACGGCGGAAGCAGGCCCGACGGGAGCGGAAGCTCATCCGCAAGGCACGGGAACGAAGTATCGGGGTGGGGCTGGCAGAGAGCGTGTCGTAGCGAGAGCGGTGTGTGCTGCGAGATGTGGCGTGGGTGGCGTGATCTTTGGCAATTCGCAAGCGGTACGGAACGGGCGGACGCCTGGTCGTCACGTCGCGGGACGGTGGCGACACGGCGGTCGGCTGGGTTTACAGGTACCAGACGACGCTCCGTCACCTCGCACGTCAGCTGAACCTGACGTTACGAACGGTGGGCAGGAGGCTTGTCAGCAATACACCTGCAGGGCGCCCGGCAGGACCTCCACCGACAGTGGTGTCCGACCGATCATCTCGCCATCGAGATTCAAGGGGTCTTCCCCGGTCGATTCCAGTTGAAACGAGGGGACCTGGTGGTACTCCAGGCAACCCAGCGAAAGGTGCGTGCCGTCGAAGACTTTGCGAAAGAGCTCTATCATCTGCCAGCGAGAGGCCTGACGAACGATGACCAGGTCGATCAAGCCATCGTGAATTTTGGCGCGGGGCGCCAGTCGCATCCCCTTGCCGGTGTGTTGCGTGTTGCAGGCGATGACAAACAGATAGTCTGCTTCACTGACCTGACCTGAGTGTTGCAGGCGGATGCGTCTCCGGTGTGGAATCAGGATGTGCCACAATGCCGAGAGGGTATAACGGCGTGGGCCCAGCCAGCGCAGTTTTTCGGCGGTGCGGTTGATGTCGGCGACCGCACCCCAGCCGACGATGTTGATGCAATACACGACCCGATCCGACAGCGTGACTCGCATCACATCGAGCGGGCTGGTCTGGCCACCCACGATGCGCTGGGCCGCCGTCTGGGGAGTGTCACACCCGATTTCAACATGCAAGGTGTTGCCTGTGCCTGCAGGAATGATGCCCAGTGGCAGATGCACGGGATGGTCCCGTTGCAGGAGTCCATTGACGACTTCGTGGACAGTGCCATCACCCCCAAACACGCACACTCCCGTATAGCGGCGGTCGTCGAAGGACCGGGCTAATTCAGTGGCATGTCCCCCGGCGTGCGTTTCGTGGACGTCGAGTGTGATGCCGGCGGCGGAGAATATCGGCAGCACGGATTGCAGCACGGCAGGGCCGGCCTGGATGCCACCACGCGGGTTGACGACGGTAAAGAAGCGTTGCGTCATGGCCTCTGACTTCCGGGCGCGTGTCACCCGGCGATGCAGGCTGCGTGGTTCAGTCGACGAATCCTTCGAGCCTGGGGACGTGGGCCGACCGAAGGCATTGGGCGGTTATCGCGTCTTCTTTTTCCGGGCGTCACTCGGTTTGATGGGCATGGTGCCGCCGGTTTGCAGAATGTGACTGTTGACGCCACGGGGCGGGGGGCCGACCAGCGTGATGGGGATCCGCAGGACATGATACTGGTCCGCCGGGTCATCGGTGTGAACCCGCACAATCGCTTCGGCCTGTCCGGGAGGCAATTCGTTGGGCACCGTGACATCAAATCGCCCATGCCAAGACCCGTCTTCGTCGACCTCGCTCGTACTGGGCGTAATTTTGACATCGGGGCGGGAACAATCGATTTTCACGATTTTCAAATGCTCTTTACGGCGATCGATGACCTCAAAGGTCTGGGGAGCAGAATCTCCGGAACCAGAGCCCAATTGGTAGAACATCAGGGCAATCGGTCGGACCAGGACTTGTTCCTCGGGGAGCACCGCCCGGAATGTTACCACCGTCTCGCGTGGTTCTGGATCGTTGTACTTCACTTTCACTGTGTAGTCTTTGGGGCCAGGGCTTTGGTTGGCCGTCTGCACGCGCACAGAAAAGAAGCCGTCTTCACCCGGTTCATAAATGCGCTTTTCGACCCGTTCGGGGGCCACTGGGGCAGACCCGTTGGACCCTTGGTGGACCACCCGGGCTTCCCCGCGGCGGTCGAGTTTTTCCAGCCGAGGACGCAAACAGCCACAACTCGGTTCGAGGGCCGTAATCTCGACGGGATGTTTCCCCCGGTTGGTGAAATCAAAATAGCCGGCGACATCCTGCGACGGGGGGACATGCCCCAGGTCGACCAGGTATTGATCGAAGACCAGGGCGCCGCGCGATGCGGGTGGGCTGATCGGGGTTGGTTTTGATCCCGAGACGTAGGCGGCGACCGCCAGCGTGAAGGGAATCAGCATGCCCGCTGCCATCAGGCGCGGCATCAGACGTCGCTGTGAGGCGTCAGCCATGACGCGGCTCCAGTTCGATGGAATGTTTGGGGGAATCGAGAAAAAGGAAGGGACGGCGTTGTACCAGAAATTTGCCGTTCAGGACAAGATGATATTTCCCACAGAAATCGCCAGTTTTGACGTGGCAGGACAGGTTTTCATAAGCATTCGCCGGGGAGCGCTAACGGCTGTTGGTCAACTTCGATCACTGGAGACGGGGCCCGGAATGCCGGCAATTGTGTCCAAATCAGGATCGCCTCGGAACAGGGTGAACATGAACCGGCGTGGAAACGCCTGACAGGTCGGTGCTTGTTTGCCCCACCAGAAATGGGGCGGTCAGTCCCGAATCGACGGTGAGGTTCCGCCCCTTGGTGAGCGCAGAGTCTGCGGATTTTCCGGTAACCGGGCACTGGCAGGCGCTGCTGCTTCCTGTCAAAATGCAGGCAATTCAAGCAACAGGCTGCCATCGATTGCGACTCGCTCGCGATTCCTGCGGTGGTCGTTGGAATTTCCAGGTAGCACGCGCAATGCGCGGCTGATCTGAACGTCAACCGGTTCGCGTTCCCGTTCTCTCTTTCTCCTGTGGGGGTGTTCCGCCATGTCAGGTGCTGTTTCCTCAACACGTCGTCAGTTTCTTCAGGGGCTTGCCGCGACAGGTGCGGCGAGCGTGTTCTTGCCCCAGGCGCAATGGGCCTGGGGGTACCAGTCTCCGAACGAGCGACCGGTGTTTGCGACCATCGGCTTGCGAAACCAGGGCTGGGCCATCACCAGTAAGTCGTTCAAATTCGCCAACTTCGCGGCCTTGGCGGATGTCGATGCCAATGTGCTGGGAACGAACGTCGGTAACGTCGAAAAGCACACGGGCAAGAAGCCGGATTCGTACAAAGACTATCGGAAAGTGCTGGATCGCAAAGACATCGACGCGGTCATGATCGCCACTCCCGATCACTGGCACACGAAAATCGCCGTGGAAGCCATGCTCGCTGGTAAGGATGTCTATTGCGAAAAACCGCTGACATTAACGATCGCCGAGGGCAAACTGATCGAGAAGATCGTGAAGCAGACCGGGCGGGTCTTTCAAGTCGGCACGATGCAGCGGACTGAATCCGATCAGCGGTTCCTGCAGGCGGTGGCGCTGGTCAAGCACGGCCGTATTGGTACCGTGAAGAAAGTCACCTGCGTGATCAATCGCATGGAAGCTTCGCCGGAAATTCCGGTGGCGCAGGTTCCCGAAGGGCTGGATTGGGAGATCTGGCTCGGTCCGGCGCCGAAAGTTCCCGACCGGGCTCTGCCGGAATTGCGCGAAGGCTACGGTGGCGGCGTACCGCTGTACAGCAACTGCCATTATTCATTCCGTAACTGGCATGAATATTCGGGTGGTAAGCTCACCGACTGGGGCGCGCATCACGTCGACATCGCCTGCTGGGCCATTGGCGCCAGCGAAACGGGGCCGAGCAAGATCACCCCGGTCGAGTTCAAGCTCCCCGTCGAATACAAAGACGGCAACCCGCTGGTGGGCGACCGCTACAACGCCGCGACGGAATTCACCATTCGCGCCGCGATGCCCAACGACGTCGAGATGATCATCACCAGCGAAGGCGAAAACGGCATTCTGTTCGAAGGGACAGAGGGGCGGTTCTTCGTTAACCGCGGCAAGATCACCGGCAAGCCGGTCGAAGACCTGAAAGAGAAGCCGCTGCCCGAAGGGGCGATCGAGGCGATCTACGGTGGCAAGGTGCCCGAAAACCACACGGCCAACTTCACCGATTCGATGAAGTCGCGAAAGCAGCCGATTTCGGATGTGTGGACCCATAACCGGATGCTCGAAATCTGTCACCTGTCGAATATCGCCATGCGTCTGGGACGCGAACTGAAGTGGGATCCCATCAAGCGGGAAATCGTGGGTGACGCGCAGGCCAATTCGTTCCTGGCTCGTGAAAACCGCAAGGGGTTCGAAATCAACATGTAATTCGCGGCAGACAGTCTGCTGCCGGAAATGTGACTGACGGGGACGGATCGGCCCAGGTGCCGGTTCGTCCCCGCGACTTTTGAGCACCTGGTCATCCGGCCGATTCGCCGTCGGTCCATTGACAATCCAGGTCAAACTCACCGAAATGGAAGCCGCCGGGACTCGTCGCTCTTGAGAGTCGACGCATTCCGGCGGGAGCCAATGGAATGCTATCGCGGCAGAGACCGTCTCGCTTCGGTTCCCAGGTTTTTGAGTCCCTCCCTCCTCATCCCTCCCAGAACAACAGGATTCTCTCGTGCCTCAATCCCTGGTTGGTGTCCACAAGTTCGACCTCGACACACCCGTGCTGTGCATCGATCTCGATCGCATGGAGTCGAACATTCAAAAGATGGCCGCGTACTGCCGCAGTCATGGTGTGCAATGGCGGCCGCACGAAAAATGTCACAAAACGCCGGCCATCGCCCTCAAGGAGATCGAAGCGGGGGCCATGGGCGTGACCTGTGCGAAGGTGTCGGAAGCCGAGGTGATGGCGGCGGGCGGAGTGCGCGACATCCTGATTGCGAATATGATTGTCGGGCCGCGGAAGTGGGAGCGTGTCGCCGCGCTGCGCCGCTGGGCCGACCCGATCGTGGCGTGTGATCATTTCGCCCAGGTCGAACCGCTGGCCGCGGTCTGCCGGAGTCACGGCGTCGAAGTCCGAGTCATCATTGAAGTGAATCTGGGCCTCGACCGAGTGGGGGCCACACCGGGACGCGACACCGTCGAATTGGCCCAGGCCATCAGTCGGCTGAAAGGAGTCAAGTTTGCCGGCATCATGGGGTACGAGGGACACTTGCTGCAGATCGCCGAACCGGCCGACAAAGAACGGCAGATTCGTGAGAGCATGGCGCTGCTGGTGAGCTGTCGTGATCAAATCGTCAAATCGGGAGTGCCGTGTGACATTGTCAGCGCTGGCGGGACCGGCTCGTATCAATACACCGTGAAATGCCCGGGTATCACCGAGGTCCAGGCGGGTGGTGGAATCTTCATGGACCCGTATTACCGCGTGAAGTGCCAGGTGCAGGATCTCGATTACGCGTTGACGATTCTGGCGACCGTTGTCAGTCGACCGACTCTCGATCGAGCCGTACTCGACGCCGGCCGCAAGACCCTGAACCCCGACGTGGCGACTCCGGTGGTCGTGGGATATGAAGATGCCCAGATCAAGCGACTCTCCGCCGAACATTGCGAATTGACGCTGGGGCCGAATTCTCGCAACCTCAAGATCGGGGATAAGGTCGAATTGGTCGTGGGCTATGGCGATTTTACGACCGTGCTGCACGACGAGTTCTATGGTTTTCGAGGCGATCGTCTGGAAGTCATCTGGCCGATCCTCGGGCGTGGCAAGCTGCAATAACGTCTTCCGTGTAGATTCTGGCGGTGTCTGGGCCAGGGTGTCGAACGGCACTGGCCCAGACCGCTAGCCCAACAACCTATGGGAGCCGGCGGTTGTGGCGAACCCGATGCCTCATTCGCCGTCGCGCTGGCACAGGTCTTCCGCGAGGATTGGTTTCGTGCAGTCGATCGCCAGCCAGGAAGCGGCCGAAGCCAGGTACACTACGCCAATCATGATAAACAGTGCCGTCCAGCCTGCCGGGTCGTGCTCTGCACCTGAGCCCAGGCGTTTGCCGAAGAACTCAATCGTCGATCCCATCACGGGGCCTGAAACAAAACCGGCAATCGAGCCCGCGGTGTTCACGAGTGCGAACAACGACGCGGCGTTGCGCCCCCCCAGGTCCGTGGTGGCTCCCCAGCAGGCCGGCTGGGCCCAGTCCGCAAAAAACTTCAGACAGAAAAATACGCCCACGATGTGAGTCGCGTTGTCAAACGCCAGGCTGCTGAACAGACATACGCCCGCCAGCAGGTTGCCGACCAATCCAATGCCCGATCGCGACCAGCGGCGATTTCCTGTGCGGTGGATGAGCCAGCCCTGTAGCACGCCCCCCGCGAGCATGCCACCCCAGGCACCTCCGATCAGGGGCAGCGCCGACATCCAGCCGCCGCTGGCCATTTGGATGCCTTTGACTTCGTCGAGATAGAGCGGCAGCCAGTTCGAAAAAAAATTGTCCACAAACGCGCAGGTAAACTGCTGAAACAACAGCGCCTGCACAACCGGTTGTCGCAAGACCGATTTCCAGTTGAGCAGGCTGCCGGTGGCCACAGTGGCGGAAGCATCGCCGGCTGAGATCAGCTCCGCTTCCGCGGCGTTGGCCCACGGATGAGTTCGGGGCGTGTTGCGAAAGAAACAGAAAAAAGCGATTCCGAACAAGACTCCCAGGCCGGTCAGCGCGCCGACGGCCGACCGCCAGGGCAGATGCCAGGTTCCCAGCATGAACGTGCCGAACAGGATGAACGACGCCGCGCCACCCATGCGCCCGAAAAACGAGGCCACCCAACCCTGCACGTACGTGCGTTCGGTCGGGGGAAACCAGATCTTGGTGATCTTGTTGAGATTCGGGTAACAGCCGGCCTGTGCCAGTCCAAACAACACTCGCGAGGCGAACATGGGGTACAGTCCCTGGACGACCGCCGTGACGAGCAATGCCACCGACCACAGCACAATCATCGACGACAGGACAATGCGGGGCCCGAACCAGTCACCTAACATGCCACCCGGAATCTGGCCCCCCGAGTAACTGAACATGAACGCGCTGTCGAGCCAGCCGAGGGTGGTTTTGTCCCACCCGAATTCATTCTTCAGTTCGACTTTAACGAAACCCCAGGTGAACCGCTGCAGATACAGGAGAAACGAGGTGCCCGCC
>JAFEBR010000007.1 GCA_018242565.1 Planctomycetota bacterium
GAACGCGGAATGGTTATGTGACGCGAGCAAAGGCGGATTCATTCGTGTTGCAATGCGCCGAGTGCGGCGCAATTCTGCGCCCCACTGAGGACTTCTGAACTGCCGCCGCGAGCGGCCGGGTAATCGAGAAACGTGACTCCTGCGGGTCACTGAAGTGTTCATACGTGGCCGGCCAAAGTCATCACCTTCGACGACCGGCAGAGCAGCGACACGGATCAACTGTGGAGACGAAAAAGACTCTCGGCCTGTCCCTTGCAGACCGAAGTTGCCTTGTCCTGGGGCGTGCTATGAATCGCCCCGTCCTGACGGCCAACAGGCGTTGGGCGGAAGTTGATTTTGCGGTGAAGGTGACGCTAATCCGTTTGGGTCCAGCCCGGACAGGTCACACGGAATTTCATCCCGACCCCGATGGCGTCTATCCAGGCTGAATCCTCGATTTTGATACCGAATGAGTAGCTCTCTCCCCAAGCGCCCGCGGAATGTAACGTAGATGGGGTCTTGTTGTTGCGTGGATTACTCGTCAGTAAACTGGAAATGTCGTTCATGGATCTTCTTCACGCCGAAAACCGATCGCCAGGGACGTCGCAACGGCGACAGGCAGCAGTTCTGCTAACGACAACTTCGGTGTTGGGTGATGAAACAGTCGAGGGGTTGATGCGCGGAGATCGAGAATGTTCAATCGCACTCGGACTTTGCTTCCAGAGTTTATCGAACGGTTGGATTTGACGAATGGCTGGCCAATCGAGAAGGCTTTTAAGCGAAAGGGGCAAGACTTGGATTTCGGGTACAAGTCCGGAACGCTCACAAACCTGAAACGGGGAAATCCGGTCCCGGAAAAATACTGCTATCTGCTAATAAAAATGCGTTGGGATCATAAACCGCTTCACGAAGTGATCGCGGCATTCTGTAGTGAGCAAGAAGGAATTGACATTGCCCGAGCCGATGATTCCCAGATCCTCAACGTAATCTGCGGCCCGATTGGCGGTGAAAAAGACTGGTTTGTCGCCGGACTACCAGACCTGGGCAAATTATTTGATCTTCGCCGTCACCTCTCACGAGTGGGCCGGCCCGCCAAGGATGCTGAAGAAGTCTCGGAAGCAGTCCGCTGGATGTTCATCGACGTTGGACGACTGCAGACGGGCAACCCTTTGCTGCCGGGTGACGAAGCCATCAGGATCGCAGCAGACTGGGGGCATTTACGGCTCGAAGATTACCAGGCAAATGCGATCTCGTGGTGGAGGCGGGATCGACGAACGGTTATGGTCGGGCTTGGCGAAAAAAAGCCGATTTCCATGACGATCGTGCTTCCATTACGAGAGCGTGAATGGCACGATGTTCGCGATGGAAACCGAGTTCCGTATAGTCTCGGTGCAGCTGACTTGGATGTGCCGTCTAACTACCTGGTCATCGAGGGCCTGGGACAACGCCCAGTCGAAGAAGGCGGTGAATCCACCGCGTTTACGCGAGGTGCTCTCATGGTGATGTTAGCGCAGCTCGGCTCATTGTCGAACTGCGCGTTTCCGCCACGTAATGATTTGAGAATACTGGCGTTCGCTTCAAATGAAGTGGCCAGGATGCGCCTAAAAAAGCAACACTTTAAAGCAACCGGAACGAAGTTGCATACAATGGGAGTTGATCTTTATGACCGGTGCATCTCATGCAACAGATTGAAACGAAGCCCACTTGATGATCTGGCATTAGGCATTATGACGGTGCTAAGTCACACGCTTCCTTGCATGTAATACATCATTCCAGCTTCCAGCCATCGTGCCGGTGGGAAATTACGAGCCCGGTTGGAGCGTGCGCCTTCTTTAATATCGCAGTGGCTGGCCGAGCGGGCACAATTTTCGAAAGGTCAAGCGCGGTTCGATTTTCCGAATCGCGAACGGCTAGGTCGGCACCTGCGTCTATCAAGCGCTGTAGTGCCGCGTACTGCTGCGGTGTACTTCCGATCCAAGCGAGGAACATAACCGGCGTGAGCCCGTTGATGTCCCGAGGGTTTAGATTGACTCCCTTGGAAATCAAAGCATCAAGCATTTCTATATCGCCATTCACTGCTAACCTTGAAAAGATCGAATAGTTATCGATTTTTAAATCAGGGTTGGCTCCGGCATCCAGGGCAGCACGAAAATCGGCAATGGAGTTCGCGGAAACGGCTGCAATCAAGCGTTCATCCGGGGTTGGTTCAGTATTCGCATCGTCGCTCATTACAACTGGGGATAGCACGAATCAAATGAACAGTCATCATGTTTTTACCCGATCGCAGCAAGCGACGTACGCTTACCTACTACCGGAATACTCTCCCCAAGCGCCCGCTCTCCCGTTCCAACCTTGAGCACTCATCAGGCCGAACAACCGATTGACAAACACTTGTCTTATTCGAGAATGGCACTGTTCAGTAACGGAAGTCGAGTTCATTGAAGCGATAATTGGATTCAACC
>JAFEBR010000799.1 GCA_018242565.1 Planctomycetota bacterium
CGGGCCCTCTTTTGGGGGAATTTGCAAGGTTTCACCGCTGGCCGGGCCGCCCGCAGGCGCTGCCCGCCGAGACTTACACCGTGACATCTCGGTCGGCACCGACTGGCATCGAGGTGACCTGCCGCCCTCAGGTCATGGCCCCAGCCCCGGCGGTTGACCCCCGGCGGGTGGCAGGCGAGGGCCGCTGACAGCACTCTCAATTGTGTGTACAAAAATGGTCTCCGCAAAGATTCTGCCCGCCGTGGTACTGGAGGGGTGTGTCCAGTATGTCCTCATGGAAAAGCGATTGCGTGGCGTCGGTTCGCCGGGGCACCGAGCGCGAGATGCTCTTATCCCCTGAACAGGTGAACTCAGAGAAATCCTGAATGTTTCTGCTTGCTTCTGCGCCGCGTCCCTGATGTAATTCAGTGCGAACGTTGATGTCGGCCAGGCTTGAGACATGGGCCTCTCGAACCCGGCGGACAATGGCTCAGGGCTCAGTGAATGCAACGTGGAAGGGTGGGTGGCACGTGAGGTCTGCCGACCTGACGTGAGGCCGCACCGGCTGCCTGTCTGTGATGACGCGAAAGTGGTGGGTGTCCATGAGTCCGCAACAATCACTCCCGGATCCGACGCACGGAGACGCCGATCTCCCTGGCACCGGCGCTGCTCAGGAACTGCGGCACGGGATGGCGCTGTGCCTGTCCGGGGGCGGTTTTCGCGCGATGCTGTTTCATCTGGGCGGCTTGTGGCGTCTGAACGAAGCTGGCGTGCTGGGACATGTGAACTGGATCAGCAGTGTCTCGGGAGGCTCGATCACCGCCGGGAAACTGGGCATCGAGTGGGGCGCCCTGGGGTTCAAAAATGGCTCGGCGCCGGCTGCGAATTTTCAAGCGCAGCTGGTCGACCCGATTCGCAACCTGGCCAACCGAACCATCGACACCAAATCGATCGTGATCGGCGCCTTGCTGCCCGGAACGACAATCTCTGACCGGGTCGCCAGTGCCTACGACAAATATCTGTTTCACGAGAAGACTCTGGCCGACCTGCCCGATGATTCAGCCGGGCAGGCGCCACGCTTCGTGCTGAACGCGACCAACGTACAGACCGGTTCCCTGTGGCGGTTCTCGCGGCCTTACATGGCCGACTGGCAGGTGGGAGTCTGGAGCAAGCCTCGCGTACCGCTGGCTGTCGCGGTGGCGGCGTCGAGCGCTTTCCCCCCGGTCTTGTCCCCCTGCATTTTGAGCCTCGATCATGGTCCCGACCCGCTGCGCGAAGGCGACCCGGTGCCGCGATACCATGAGCCTCCTTACACCACGCATGTCGTGCTGACGGATGGTGGTGTCTACGACAACCTCGGTCTGGAAACCGCGTTCAAGCGGTTCGATACAGTGCTCGTCAGCGATGGCGGATTGAAGATCGGCCCCGAGCCTGATTCCCACGAGGATTGGGCCCTGCATTCGAAGCGCATTCTGGACATCGTCGATAATCAGGTGCGTTCTTTGCGCAAACGGCAGTTGATTCAGGCCTATGTCGACAAACTGCGGGACGGGGCTTATTGGGGAATCGCCTCGTCGTTGC
>JAFEBR010000800.1 GCA_018242565.1 Planctomycetota bacterium
CGCCAGCGAAACCACCGGGCGCGTTGCGGCGACCATCATGACTGCGACCACAAATTTCGCTTCAGTGAAATCCAGGCTTTCAATGTAATCGACGGCTTTTTCAATGGATCCGCCCACCAGCATGATGATGGCGAATAAGGCGGCGGCCCATAAGCCGAAAATGACTTCAGTTTCCGAAAGAAAGTGCAGCAGGTTCTCTGGCACAGATCCTTCTGGAAACCGGTGCGCCCAGGCCGCAAATCGTTTAACCGAAAAGGTGTGCAGCACAGCGCACACAAACAAGACCGTGCCGAGCAGTTCGATATTGGTGGGTTCCATCCGTAATTCCCGTCTATCGCTACAGGTGATTGATGCCGTCTGTCCGCAAAAGGTGGCTGGCGGCGCTTATCGGGGGGGGCAATTCACAGTGGTCAGCCGTACGAGCCCGTCAATTCATGGGGGGCCATGACGGTAGCTCCCGGCGGCAACGCGTGATGCTGCGTCCATGAGGCTTGCCATCGTGTGGGTGGGCAATGCCAGCGCAGTGGCCGCGCCATGAATCAGAAACTCGTCGTTAGCCAACTGGCCTGCAAAAACGAGACCAGTTGTCGACAAGGTCGGGCCCGCGACGCTACCAACCGCCGCCGTTGGTGATGAACAGCGTCAGAAACACAGCGTGCTGTGATGTCGGATTGACAGTCAAATTGCGAAACATGTCGGCCGAGTTTTATCAGGATTGCTTTTTCTGAACAAGCTTCGTCTGTTCGCGAAACCGTTGTTATGGATTTCGCCGATTGACTCACGTGAGGCCGGGATGCGAGGGGGTGGCATGCCGCCCCCCTGAGTTGAAGCTACGAATCCGACATGTGTTCGAGTCGAAGATGTCGTGTTGTTTCAAGGGGATCATTCAAATTCACGCCAGCAGCAGAATCGCCTCGGCGAACGGCCAGCATTGGTTTGTTGGACAATCAATCGTCGTCGCAACACGAGGCGGCCAGCAGTCTGGTGATCTCCAGGGGGGGGCTTCGCCCTTGCCGAACTGGACCCTCCGGGCCACAGGCGATAGAGCGTTGAGACCTGCGCCACGATATGTTCGCAGGCATCATTCAGGATACATCGCCACACTACGGGGATTCCAATCGGGCCGCCGAAGTCTCCCACAGCAGCAGCAAGTACTCGGCACGCAGGGGGGTGATGGGTATGCTGAATTGGTTACCTGTTCCGCCGCCAGTTCCATGAGCGTCCTTTTGGGAGGGCTCCGGACGGCCATCGCCGAACTCGTGGAGACGACAATGAAGGTCACAATCATTCAAGTTTATTTGGATGCCCAGGCGGGCTTTCCATTCTCATGGAAGTTTCAATCTCGAATTTCGAGAGAAGTTCAGACTCTCGTCAAACCGTCCGCAGGATTCGCGAAGAAATATGCCAGGAATTTCCATCTCGGATTCTATATGGGAGCGAAGACAGTCATCCTTGAAACCGAGATAAGAGGGCCGATCGTGATGCGAAAGCGAGAGTTAATCGAATGGGCCATCTATTTGCCTTACGACAAGATCATGACGACTCCGGATGCTCCGAAACAGGCGGTGCGATATCTACTGACTGCGATCTGTGACGCCCTGGCCAGCGTCGAACTGGACACGACGGCACTGGAGGGCCAAATAGATTCCATCGCGGAGGCAGTCTGCGATGATTCCGAGATGCTCAGAGTTCCAGACATCATCTGGGGTGATGGGCCCAGCTGGGCTGTGTTTGAAACGTATTTCGCCAGCCGTCGAAATACGAAACATCCACCTAAAACCGCCCGCGTTTTGCTGCCTGCGTCAGAAATTGGCGGACCACCGAGTCGATTCGTAAAGCGTCCTGCGACATTACGCCGTCAGGCGAAACCTAGTCGGCGCAGAATGCCTGCCTGGAAGGCACCGAAAAACATGGCCAGGGCGCTCGATAATGGCGACGGCATCTGGGAAGACGCGCGGTGGGAACCCCTGCAGTTGACGGCGATGTCCGGCACCAGTTACGCGGGTCAGGACATTCCGGTCATCTGGCAGGTCGAGTTCGATCCGTCAGACGACGACTTTGAGACGGCGAACGCCCGGCTTGAAAATTCGGGGATCACTCCGGATGGATATGGTTGGGGCAGGCACATTCAGAACGCGATTGGAATGTCCGATCCGGCGTTGGCCGCGAGGCTGCAACTGGGGGATTGCGAGACGTCCACCTGTGTCATCTGGGTCACGTCAGTTGATGATTGCCTTCGGCTGATCGAAACGACGTGGGGCCTCATCTTTGGTCAGTGATCGGGCTCGTGTTTGTTTGTCGTTAGAGAACCAGGCATTAAAAAAAATTGCACGCAAGTCCACGAAGTTGATTCATAGATTTACGCTGATTTTCACAGATTCTTACGATTGGAATCCTGCGGAAGTGACAACTGGGGGGCCCCGGGGTGAAGAGGTTCGGTGACGTGACCTGCGGTGTGTCTCCCGTATTGAACGCGCGACGGGCACTGCACTCTGGTGGGCAGGCTTTTCGGTTTTATGATCTGTGGATCTCTCGGCTTTGCGAATTGGCAGATGGCCGAATCTGTGGCCTGACGAATCGGGATGTACGCTCGGTTGCGGTTCGCTGACAGGTTGGAAACCTATCCCACGACATTCGAAGCGGCTTCACATCAGTTTGCGGCTGAAACCGAAGCGACGGACTGATGGGGTATCTGAGGGGTGGCGGAGCGTGGCATCTCGCGGC
>JAFEBR010000801.1 GCA_018242565.1 Planctomycetota bacterium
CGATCACACGCGGTTGACGTTCAAGTTTCAGGGCCGATATTACCGGTTGACTGATGTGCAGGGGGAAGTGGTTCGAGAACTGCTGGCCTGAGACGCCGGCGATCGAAGTCGAACACATCGCCCACAACCTTTGAGGGGGAGGTCGGATTTCCTCCGTGCCAGACTTTTCAGCCCGGCAACGGCTTGCTACCTTAGGTCAGTTTCCCGCCGAAAACGCCCCCCCAGCGGTGAAACTCGCCGCTGTCTCTTGACGCAAACCCAACTCCCAGAGCAGGTTACCATCCTGCCCGAAATCTTGCGGCCCAGTCAGAGATCGGTGTGCGCGCGGGGGGAGAAGTCAGGCTCGACTGGCTGGTTGGTGAAAGATCTGGCTCACCAGCCGTCAGAATCGATCAGACGAAAACACACAACTAGATCAACGGAATTCACGTGCCACGTCGAACCGACATTAAGAAGATTCTGATCATCGGCTCTGGCCCCATTGTGATTGGGCAGGCTTGCGAATTTGATTATTCCGGAACTCAGGCCTGTAAGGCCCTCCGCGAAGAGGGCTACGAAGTGGTGCTGGTGAATTCGAACCCGGCCACCATCATGACCGATCCGGAAATGGCGAATCGGACCTACATCGAGCCGATCACGTGGGAATACGTGCAGAAGATCATCGAGCAGGAACGTCCCGATGCGTTGTTGCCGACGCTGGGGGGGCAGACCGGGCTCAACGTGGCGATGGATCTGGCGCGGCGTGGCATTCTCAAGCAATTGAACTGTGAACTGATCGGCGCCAAAGAACACGTCATCGCCAAGGCCGAAGGGCGTGAGTCGTTCAAGCAGGCGATGATAAAAATTGGTCTGGATGTGCCCCGCAGTTTCACGGTGCACTCGCTGGAAGAAGCCCGTGCCGCGCTGCGGGAAATCGGGCTGCCGATCATCATTCGCCCCAGTTATACGCTGGGTGGGGCCGGGGGCGGTATCGCCTACAATAAAGACGAATTCGAATCGCGGGTCGCGCGCGGCATTGCCATGTCGCCCGTGGGCGAAGTGCTGCTCGAAGAATCGGTGATCGGTTGGAAAGAGTACGAGATGGAGGTGATGCGCGACGTGGCCGACAACGTCGTCATTGTCTGCTCCATCGAGAATTTTGATCCGATGGGAGTTCACACGGGCGACTCGATCACCGTGGCGCCGGCCCAGACTCTGACCGACAAAGAATATCAGCGGATGCGCGACGCCACGATCGCCATCATGCGGGAGATCGGCGTCGAAACCGGCGGGTCCAACGTGCAGTTCGCCATCGACCCGCGTACCGGGCGGATGGTGATCATTGAGATGAATCCTCGCGTCAGCCGGTCGAGCGCCCTGGCTTCGAAGGCGACCGGTTTTCCCATTGCCAAAATTGCCGCCAAGCTGGCCGTGGGTTATCGCCTGGATGAAATCCGCAACGATATTACCCGTGAGACGCTGGCCTGCTTTGAGCCCACGATCGACTACGTCGTGACCAAGTTCCCGCGGTGGACGTTCGAGAAATTCCCCGAGGCCGATCCGGTCCTGACGGTGCAGATGAAGTCGGTTGGCGAAACGATGGCCATCGGCCGCACCTTCAAGGAATCGCTGCAGAAGGCGATCCGTGGCTTGGAAACCGGGCACTTTGGTCTGGGTGGGGGCAAGAACGACCTGTGGGGGACCGACCGCCAGCCTTCGCTCGACGAAATCGAAAACCGGATTTCCACTCCCAATGCCGAACGCATGTTCTACCTGCGGTATGCCTTCAAGGCCGGCATGAGCGTCGCGGCAGTTCACGAACTGACCAACATCGACCCGTGGTTCCTGCAGCACCTCGAAGAACTCGTACGAATGGAAGGGCAGATCCGGCAGGTGTCCAGCCTGTCGGCGGCGAGTGACGAACTGATCCGCACGGCCAAGCGCGCCGGTTATTCTGATCGGCAACTCGCGTGGTGGTGGGACGCATCGGAAATGGACGTGAGACGGCACCGCAAGGCTCGTGGTATCGAAGCGACCTTCAAACAGGTCGATACCTGTGCGGCCGAGTTTGAAGCCTACACTCCGTATTACTATTCGACCTACGAATCGGAAGACGAAACGCCGCGCCGCAAGGCGGACAAAAAACGGATCATGATTCTGGGGGGCGGCCCCAACCGAATTGGTCAGGGGATTGAGTTTGACTATTGCTGCTGTCAGGCCTCGTTCGCACTTCGCGACCTGGGCATCGAGAGCATCATGGTCAACTCGAATCCGGAAACGGTATCGACCGATTACGACACGTCCGACATCCTCTTTTTCGAACCTCTCACGACCGAGGATGTTCTCAATATCTGTGATCGCATGTCGCCCGATGGCGTCATTGTGCAGTTTGGCGGACAGACACCGCTGAATCTGGCGCGGGGACTCGAGGCGGCCGGTGTGAAGATCATTGGTACCAGTCCCGATTCCATCGACGCGGCCGAAGACCGCCAGCGCTTTCAGGAAATCCTCGAACAACTGCGACTGCATCAGCCTCCCAACGGCATTGCCACTGATATCGAAGGGGCCCGCAGCGCGGCCAACCGCATCGGGTATCCGGTGCTGGTGCGCCCGAGTTACGTGCTGGGCGGGCGGGCCATGGAACTGTGCTACGACGAGGTGTCGCTCGTCGAGTACATGACCAAGGCCGTCGAAGCGTCTCCCGATCACCCGGTGCTGATCGACAAGTTCCTGGAGGATGCCACCGAAGTTGATGTCGACGCGATTTCCGATGGCACGTTGACCATCGTCGGTGGTGTCATGCAGCACGTTGAGGAAGCCGGGGTCCACTCCGGAGACTCGGCGTGTGCGTTGCCTCCGTATTCGTTGCCCCAGGCCACGATTGATGAAATCAAGCAGGCGACCTACTCCCTGGCCAGGGCCCTGAAAGTGCGCGGGTTGATGAACATTCAGTTCGCGGTCAAAGAGGAAGATGGCCAGCAGAAAGTCTACATTCTCGAAGTGAATCCGCGGGCCAGCCGAACGTCACCGTTTGTTTCGAAGGCGACCGGCGTGCCGCTGGCACGGATTGCCGCGAAGATCATGGCCGGAGTGACCTTGACCGACCAGGGAGTCACCACCGAGGCCTGGCCCAAGTACAGTTCGGTCAAAGAGAGCGTGTTCCCCTTTGCACGGTTCGCCGGGGTCGACATCGTCCTGGGCCCCGAAATGAAATCGACCGGCGAAGTGATGGGCATCAACGAGCGGTTCGAGATCGCGTTTGCGAAAAGCCAGGTGGCCGCCGGGAACTCACTGCCCAGCAGTGGTACGGTCTTCATCAGCCTCACGAAAGCCGACAAACACGCCTTCATCGACTCGGCCAAGATCCTGCAGAAACTCGGATTTCGGCTGGTGGGAACGATGGGGACCGCACGCGTCCTGCGTGAGGCGGGCGTGAACATCGATACGATCCGCAAGTTGCAGGAAGGGCGGCCCAATCTGCTCGATTACCTGGCGAATGGCCAGATCCAGTTGATCTTCAATTCGCCCAGCGGCAAAGGGGCCCGCACCGACGAAGGTCGGATTCGTGCCGCGGCCGTATCGCACGGTGTGCCCTGCGTCACGACTCTCGCCGGCAGTATCGCGGCGGTGCACGCCATGCAGGCTCTGGCCGAGAAACCGACGCCCACGGTGGTCGCCCTGCAGGACTGGCTGGCGCGGAAGTAACCTGGCGGAAGGGAGTCGGAACCCCAGGTTCGGGACATTTTGGGTGGCCCGAGTATCGGAATTGCCATGGTGCCTGACATCGGGGAGCGGCCTGTGATAACCCAGTTCGTACTCGGTTCCCGTTCGCCTCGTCGCCGTGACCTGCTGTCGCTGATCGTACCGGTCGAGCACATTCTGGTTCGCCCGCCGCGTGACCCGGCGGAACTCGAGTTCGACGGGTTGACCTCGGCGGTCGCCATCGAGGCGCGATTGATCGAGATCGCTCAAGCCAAATTTGCCGATGTGCAGGATCAACTGTCAGAGGCCAGGCCAGAAAGCAATCAATCCCGGCGCTGCGTCGTGATTGCAGCCGATACGACGATTGTCGTGCCGCAGCGAGATGGCTCGCTGCACGTCATTGGGCAACCGCCGGCCGACGATTCCTGGAAAACGGTGGTGCGAGGCTGGTTCCAAGCGCAGTTTGCCGGGCGGACGCATGCGGCCGTGACGTCGTTGCATGTCGGAATCGTCGGCGGGCCCGTTGTCCGTCGACTGGTGCGGACCGAGGTGGAATTCATCGCGGATGTCGATCGCTATCTCGAATGGTATCTCAATACGGGCGAACCCATCGGCAAAGCGGGCGGGTACGCATTGCAGGGGGCAGGAAGCGTGTTCATCTCGAAAGTCACGGGCAGTTTGAGTAACGTGATCGGGTTGCCGTTGGAAGCCTTGTGGGATTGTTTTTCGGAACTGCAGATCGATGTCGCCAGGAACCGTTGAATCGACCGTCGCGGGGAGCGACTCGGCGGCAGTGCCTCTGCCCCCCGCGGAGACCGCGATTTCCATTGGAAGGCGCACGCTGGCGACGCGCTATTTCTTAGCGCCGCTGGCGGGGTATACGCACCTGGCATTTCGGCGGGCGATCAGGGCCTGCGGGGGCGTCGGCCTGGCGACGACCGATCTGGTGCAGGCGGCCCACCTGGTGTCGGGCACTCGCTGGGCCCGCCAACTCGTGGCCACTCATCCTGAAGACGATCCGTTGTCGGTCCAGATCTACGGCGGCATGACGGCGCAACTCGTCAAAGCGGCGCAATGGCTCGAAGCGCATGGTTATGCGGCGATCGACATCAACATGGGGTGTCCCATGGCCAAAATTACGGGGCAGGGGGGCGGTGCCCGGCTGATGTGCGACACCGACGGGGCGTGTCGGCTGGTCGGGGCCGTCGTTCAGGCCGTCTCGATTCCGGTGACCGTCAAAATGCGCCTGGGATGGGACCGCGATCAGATTTCGGCGCCGGCACTGGCTCGCGAATTCGAACAACTGGGCGTTGCCGCCATTACGATCCACGGTCGGACCCGGGCCCAGGGATTTCGTGGCACCGTGGATCTCGAAGGCATTCGTGCCGTCGTCGAATCGGTGCAGTCGATTCCTGTCATTGGCAATGGTGATGTGCGGACGGTCGCTGATGCCTGGCGGATGCGGGCGGTGACCGGTTGTGCGGCGATTGCGATCGGGCGCGGCGCGCTGATCGATCCCTGGATCTTTCGGCGTCTAGAACTGGCCCAGGCCACGGCGGGTGTGGCCGAAGCGCCTGTGTTTCAGCCTTCACCTGCCGAGCAGGTCGAGTTTCTGTCACGCCATTTTCAATACATGGTCGACCAGCATGGCGAATTTCAATCGTGCCGCATGTATCGCAAATTCGCGGCCTGGTTTGGGGCCACGCTCGGCATTCCGGAAGACCTCGAAGACCGGCTGCGCCGATTTGAGAGTATTGCAGAATTCGAGCAGATCGTGGTCGCAGTGCGGGAGCGCCAGGGGACACGCCTTGATCCACGGGCGACGTGGGAAATCAAAGTCCCGAACGGACCGGTCGAGTACTGGTGATGCGAAGTCGTCGAGCCGATCTGTCGGGGGCGGAATGAGTGCCGTCGTGACACGCCTCGGTCATGCGGCGTGGAGTGCGCCATAGCCTCTGTCGGTTATTTTGAACCGGTCAGGACATCGAGAATCCCCTCGCAGAAGGCGGGCAGGTCGTCGGGCTTGCGGCTGGAAACAAAATGCCGATCGACAACGACAGGCGCATCCACCCATTCCGCGCCGGCATTGATCAGATCGTCCTTGATCCCCAGCGAACCGGTGACGCGCACCCCTCGATAGGCACCGGCCGAGATCGGGATCCAGCCGGCGTGGCAGATGGCGGCGACCAGTTTGCCGGCCTTCGCCGTCTGCCGTACGATGTCGAGCACAATCGGATCGCGTCGCAGTTTGTCCGGAGAAAAGCCGCCGGGAATAATCAGGCCGTCGAAGTCGGCTGCGTCCATCTGCGGAATGGCCGCATCAGAAACGCAGGGGTACCCATGTTTGCCCCGGTACTTGAGACCGGTTTCCGGCCCGGCGACCGTGACGTGGGCCCCGGCTTCCAGCATGCGGTACTTGGGGTACCAAAGTTCGAGATCTTCGTAGATGTCATCGACAAACATCAAGAGTCGTTTGCCGGCGAGTGGTTTGGGTTGGCTCATAGCGGTGTAATCCTATGGTGAGATTTCAAGGTGATCAGGGTCTTCGTATCGGTCGCTGGGGTCTGTCGACTGAAGTTGGTATCGAGTGATCGTTGCTATGGTCAGCCCAGCCAACCGCGATGTTCATCACTGCGGAAAGTTCCCGGGTCTGCGTCCAACTTCGGATAAGGTTGCCAGCGACCAAGGCGTATCGGCCAGTCAGACCGTAGCAAACCAGCACGCGGGCGGGAGCTGCGTCAGTCGTCTCCGGAAGACGGGCGGCGCCGGTCCTGTTTTTTTCCTGACTGGCGGCGTTTGCCTTCCAATCGGCGGCGTTGGGATCCGCGCGTCGGCTTGGTCGGTCGGCGCGCCACGGGCTTCCGGGCGACGCTGAGAATCATTTCCTTCAATCGTTCCAGGCAGTCTTCCATGTTACGGGCCTGGTCGCGTGATTGCTGGCTGCTGAGCAGCAATTCTCCTTCCGTCGTCAGGCGTGCGCCAAAACGCGTTAAGAACCGCTCGCGAACATCGGCTGGCAAGTTTGGACTGGTGACGGGCGACCAGCGCAGCACGGCCTTGCTGTTGACCTTGTTGACGTTTTGTCCGCCCGGCCCCGAACTGCGGGCAAACGTGAACTGCAATTCGTCATCGGGAATCTGAATGGAATTCGTGACGATTAACATGCTCGGCTGCCTGCTGCCATTCCGGCCTGAGTTGAGACGTGGTTCACTGATAAGGCCAGATTGCTGCACGATCCCCCGTACGCCGGGAAACCTCGCGGCGCAGCAGGCAGGCTCGCGATTTCGCGTTGCATGCGAGTGTTCAATTTGTCGTCGGGCATCACTGTCTGAACAATCGGGGCCGGATGCGTGGCCCGATTCGAGCCCGGCGACTGCCCTTGATTGGACGCACTGAAGAGTCCCACGACCCCGGCGATGATCGCGATGATCGCCAGGATCATCAACACGAACAGGAAGATTTTCCAGTAGCTGTAGGGACGCGTACCAACGACTTCTCCGGTTCGTGCGTTGACGGCGATACGGAAGGTCGTATCGCGGTAGTGATAGGGGGCCAGCCAGACGGGTTGCAGAATGTGTTTGAAGGTGATCGCCGTGTGTTGGGTATTTACGGTCGAAAGTTGCTGGTGGTCGCCACCGATGTCACGGCAGCACAAGCGGCGAATTTCTCCATCCATGATGTTGCGGGCCTGTTCAAAGCCGTCGTTCAAATCGACGGTGTAACGCTCGGTCTGAAAGCCCGCGAGGAATTCGGGACGAAACGGTTCGACATTGTGGATGTCCCACGGTTCCAACTGGCTGATCAGTTCCGCGGGAATACTGTGCGAGGCACACACCAGAACGTCATCAAAAAAGTGCTCGACGTCACCGGCCACCGGATACCAGTGAATCTTCGTGACGACGCGCTGTTTGGTCACCATGCGGGTTTGGGTGACCTGATTGCCATTCGCATCCGTGGATGTGCAGGTTTCCGGCTCGGTGTAGGTTTCAATCTCCTGGTAATTATCGCCTCGCTGGCCGGTGTAGTGCGTGTAGGTCATGGAATCATACGTCCAGAAAGGGACATAGATGCCAGACCAGCGTCCCAGGTTCGCCAATTGCTTGAGGTCATTGGGGGCAAACCAGCGGCCTTCAATCCACTTTTTGAAGCCGTTGACGGCCGATTTCTGGTCGATGCGAAACGGCAGAATCCCCTCGGGCAGAATCATGTTCTGGGCCGAGACGGGTTTGTTTTCCAAGTCGTTGCCGCAGTAAGGGCACTTGTCGGCGACCACTTTGTCTTCCAGCAGAACCACGGCAGCGCAGGCTTTGCATTGCACTTCCGAAGACCGGCCGGCGATGGTTTCTCCCTGGTTGTTGGCGTTCTGCCAGTATTCGTCCCAGTCGCGTTCGCGCACTTCGTCCGAGGTGGGGGCGATTTCCTCGGTGTAATTGCAATAGGGACATTTCAGGGTCCGCTGTTTCGGATCGAAATCGAGCTTGGCGCCACAACCCGGGCAGGGGAATTTTCGCCCGGTCCCGGATTTGGCCGCGGCCTCGGCGGGCGTATCGGCTGCCTGCCGACCGGGTTGTGGTTCGCCGTCGGGGAGGAATACGGGAGAAGAATCTGTGGACACGTTGGGACCTGTCAGTTTGCAACGATGGCTCAATTTTCCGATCCGACCATCGGACCACAGGCTATCACAACGCAAGGGGCGACTCCAAGGATCACGGCGACCGGTTCCGAG
>JAFEBR010000802.1 GCA_018242565.1 Planctomycetota bacterium
ATTCTCGAAGGCCGGTTCCGCGAGGACTTGTTTTACCGATTGAATGTCATCAGTATTACCTTACCTCCTCTACGAGATCGGGCCGATGACATGATTGAACTGGCGCTGTACTTTCTCAACCGGGCCGCGGAACGGGCCGGCAAGCGCATCACCCATCTTGACGAACCGGTTCTCGATGCCTTGCGGCGCCATCCCTGGCCCGGCAACATCCGGGAACTGGAGAACGCCGTCGAGCGCGCCGTGGTGATGGCTGACGGTCCCGTCATTCGTCTGAACGACCTGCCGGAAACCATCGTCGCCAGCACCCGGCAGGTGCGGATCATCGAGACGAAACCGGCCCGCCTCGAATCACCGGCTGCAGCCGAGATGCAGGTCCTCTTGAACTCGACGGCTGCCAGTCCGCCTGCGGCACCGGACATCAATCCGGAACGGCAGGCACTGGCAGACGCCCTGCAGCGCACCGGAGGCAATAAAGCCGAAGCGGCCCGTCTGCTGGGAATTCCGCGCAGCACGCTGTTCAGTCGCTTGAAGAAATATGGTTTCGAGAAATAATCGCCGTGCCCCAGACCGCCACGTTCACGCTGTATTCAGGCATTGCCGGGACCGGCAAGACCACCACCCTGCTGTCGCTGTATCGCGATGCCCTGCAACAGGCACGTGACGCCGGCACCCCGGGGACCACTCTCTGGCTGGCTCCCACCAATCGCGCCCAGGCGCAGATCCGCCAGCGATTGCTCAACTCGTCACTCGACATCGTCTTTCGACCGAACCTGCTGACATTCGATCAGTTTGCCGACGAGATCCTGAAGGGAGCGCCCGACCAGGTGTGGCCCTGCTCGGCGACAATCCAGCGTGTGCTGTTACGGCGGGTGGTCGCACAATTGGTTCGCGAAAAACGGGTCCGCCATTTTCGGCAGATCGCGAGAACGGCCGGCTTCCTGGATCTGGTCTCAGCGTTCATCGCCGAATTGAAGCGAAACGAAACCTGGCCCGAGAGGTTCGCAGAGGCGTGTGCCAAACGCGGCAATCGCGTGGCAGACGTGGAACTCGAACTGATCTACGAGCGTTACCAGGCGGCGCTCCTGTCGGCCAACCTGTACGACAGCGAAGGGCGATTCTGGTCGGCGCGCAAGACGCTGGAAAGCGGGGCCTGGGGCAAGTTCGCGGATGTCACGACCGTCGTCATCGACGGCTTCACCGACTTTACCGAGGCGCAGTTCCGCATCCTGCAACTGCTGTCGCACCGCGTGCAGACAATTTATATTTCGCTGCAACTCGAAGTCACAGAGCAACGTCAGGATCTGTTTGCCAAGACAATGGACGTCCGCAAGCGATTGCAGGCGCTGGGGCAGATCCAGGAGCAAATGTTTCCGGCAGCTTTGACGGCAACAGCCCCGGCGGCGGCAAAGCGCACGCGTCAACGAGCCGGCGCCAACCCGCCGAACACCCAGGCTTCCGCAGCGGTTCTCCCCGCGGGGATCGCCCAGGTGATCCAGCATCTGTTTACGAATCCACGCGAGATCACGAAGTCGGACGACGCCACGGGGATCGAGGTGTTCGCCATCGCCGGCCGCCTGGGGGAAGTCAGGTTCCTGGCCTCGCGCATCAAACAACTGCTGTTGCAGGGGGTCGCACCGACCGACATCGTCGTCGCGATTCGGGACCTCGACGATTACGCAGCCCTGGTCGATGAGATTTTCACCGCCGCGGGCATCCCCTTTGCCTGCGAAGCCGGCCTCGCGGCCTCGCGATTGCCGACCGTCAAAGCCTTGTGCAACCTGCTCTCGCTGGAGGTCGAAGACTGGCCGTTTGCCCGACTGCTGGGGGTCCTCGACTCCAATTACTTTCGGCCGGCCTGGAAAGAACTCGAGGGGGGCCGTGCGATCCGCGACGTCTCGGCACTCTTGCGGAGATATCAATTATCCGAGGGACGCGAAGACATCCTGGCCACACTGGCATCGCGCGCGGCCACGGAAGCTGACGGGACGAATGCTCAGGCCGCGGCGCGCCGTGCCTGGCTGTTATTGAACCGGCTGTCTGCAGCGTTGGCCGATCTGCGAGGCGAGCGCGACCTGGCAGGCTGGGCTCCGATCATTCAACGGCTTGTCCAGGAATTCGGTCTGGCCGTGGTCCCGCTGGACGAATCCAGTAAGAAACAGCAGCGGACATTCGGCGATTTTCTGGCGTCAGTCCTATCGGAGGTTTCGCTGCTGGATGCCTGGCCCTCGATGGAAAGTCAGCCCCTGGGGCTCGTCGATTTCCTGGGTGAATTGACCGACCTATTGGACCTGCACCCGCTCCCCCCGCGCACGCCGGAAGACGGCCGAGTCCGCGTGCTCAGTGCCGAACAAGTCCGTAATCTCGACATTCCGCACCTGTTTGTCGCGGGACTCACCGAGACAGCATTTCCCCGGCACCGCAGCGATGACTGCCTGTATGGTGAGCGAGACCGTCAGGAACTCAATGAGCAGGGACTGTCGCTCGGACACCGGACGCAACGTTCACAGGAAGAACTGTTGATGTTCTTCGGCGTCGTCACGCGGGCCCGCCAGCAACTCATTCTGACCTATCCCGCGGTATCCGACGAAGGGCAGCCGCTGACCTGCAGTCCGTATTTGACGTCCATCTGCGATTTGTTCAACGAGACGGCATTGCGAGCCCAGCTCGACGAACGCCTGAATCCGATTCCCGAACCTGATCGCACCCTGTCGGCAGCCGATTGCCGGGTCCTGGGCATGGCCACTGCGCTGGCCGGCGAGGCGGGACTTTATCGGGCGGTTTGCGACTCTCAGCCGGAGGCACGCCACGCACTGGCGGCCGTCGACATGAACGTCAAGCGGTTCCACTCGCGGGGATTCACAGACTGTGAAGGCCGGCTGACAAACCCACATAACATTGACCGGATTCAGAAGCGGTTTTCTGCAGATCACCAGTTCAGCGCCACCCAGCTTGAAGGGTATGCCGAATGCCCGTTCAAATTCCTGGTCAGCCAGATCCTGCAGATCAAGCCCCCGGTGTTACCCGGCATCGAGACCGACTTCGCCGGCCGGGGCTCGCTTGTTCATGAACTGCTGGCGGAATTGCACCGTTCGTTGTCGGCCAGCCATCGCGACCCGGCGAATCCGATCCCCACAGGGGAAATCGTAACGGCCGAATTTCGTCGGTTGCTCAACGAACGTTGCCGTGTCCGGGCCGAAACCGGCACAGTCCATCGCACGCTCGAACGGATTGAGCATCGCATTCTGTCTGAGTGGGCCGTTGAATATGGCCTGCAATGGGATAATTACGTCCGCACGCTGCCCACCCCGGCCGCACGCCCGCTGCAGCCGGCGTTATTTGAGGCGGTCTTCGGATCGGCACGACAGGCCCCTGCCGGAATCCCGTCCCAAAGCCCGTCGGAAGTCGATTCCGCCTCGGGCGCCGGCGAGACCACGGCGACGTATGGCCCGTTGATTCTTGGCAAACCCGATGAGGCCATTCGCGTCGGAGGCCGGATCGATCGGATTGATGTGGGTGAGGTCGACGGCCAACAGGTGTTCACGGTCATCGATTACAAGACGGGCAAGCCGGCGTCAAAGAGCTTGAACAATGTCGAAACGGGGCGTGCGCTGCAGTTGGCACTGTATACCCTGGCCGTGGCACGACTGCAGATGGCCGGACCGCAAGCCGAGCCCTGGCAACTGGGCTATTGGTATCTGAAAGAGCAGGGATTTGCCTCGCCCATGTCGGGCAAGAAAGGCCCGGACGACGTGCTGCCACGGATTGACCCCAGCGACTGGAAAAAACTGGCAGTCACCCTGGAATCGCAAGTCGTGCAACTGGCGGCAGGCATCCGCGCAGGGTCATTCCCGCCGCATAATCGCGACAAGCACTGCACGTCCGGGTGCGACTACAACACGATCTGCCGGGTGGCACAATTGCGGCCGCTGGCCGAATCGCTGCAGAAGTTCCCGGGCACAGATCGTCCCGCTCCCGGCGACGATCCCTTGACCGACTGAACCGCACGGCTTCCCTTTCCGTCCTAACCACACCAGCCACCGCTATGTCCCAGACCAAGTCTCATTCGAAACCGACGGCAGAACAGGCCCGGGCCATTGAGACCCGCCATGTCTCAGTGGTCTTGTCGGCAGGTGCCGGATGCGGCAAGACGACTGTGTTAACGCAGCGGTTTCTGTCGCATCTGGAACCGGGTCCCGATGCGGTGGAACTTTCACGTCTCGTCGCCATCACTTTCACCGAACGGGCGGCGCGGGAAATGCGAGAGCGCATTCGCGCGCGGTGCCTCGATCGATTGCGCACGTGTGATCCCGGCCAGGCCGGGCACTGGCTCAAAATTACACGGGCCCTCGACTCGGCCCGCATCAGCACGATTCACGGTTTCTGTTCGGGACTGCTGCGGGCGCACGCCGTGGAGGCGGAAATCGACCCCAAGTTTGCCCTGCTCGACGACATGCTGGGCCCCTCGTTTCTGGGGAATGCGGTCGAAGGGGGTTTGCATGAGCTGCTGGCCGAAGAGAATCACGACGCAGCCGAACTGGTCTTCGAGTTCGGCCTCAGCCGGACCAAGGGCCTGCTGCACGATCTGGTGATGCAGCGGTATCGCATCAACCTGGAACAGTGGCAGAATTACACTCCGTCTCAGTTGGCCACGTATTGGGAATCGCACTGGCGCAACACGGTGTTGCCGGCACGGCTGCGCGAACTGGCCGAGTCTCAGCCGGCCCGGCGCCTGCTCGACCTGCTGCACGAACCCGTGAGCAAGCATCGTGTCATGCAGGAGCGCTGCCAGTTCATCTGCGAGGCACTGCCCCACTTGGCCAGCGCGGCCGATCCCGCGGCACAACTGGAGAAACTTCGCGAAAACGCACAAATCCGGGGAGGTGGTACCAAGAAGGACTGGCACGACGAAGAGGTGTATGAAGAGGCCAAGGACCTGCTGGCCGATCTGCGGGGGAAAATTGACAAGCTGCTGGGACAACTGGAATACGACCCGGCACACCTGCAGCGCGGCGCCGAAATCAGCCTGTGCGCCCTGCGGGCGACCCAGCGCATCGGAGCGTTTTACGATCAGCAGAAACGTGACGCAGCCGTTCTGGATTTCGATGACCTGTTGCTCAATGCCCGCAACCTGCTCCGCGATCACGAGTCGGTTCGCAAGCGAGTCGCCGCCGGCATCTCGTTGCTGATGGTCGACGAGTTTCAGGACACCGATCCGGTACAGGACGAAATGGTGCAGATGTTAAGCCGCGACGACTCGCAGCCCGGAAAGCTGTTCGTCGTGGGGGACTCGAAACAATCGATCTACCGCTTCCGGCGAGCCGAGCCCAAGGTCTTTCACGAATTACGGGAACGGACTCCCGAAGCGGGCCGGCTGCCTTTGAGCACGAATTTCCGCAGCCGTGAAGAGATTCTCAGATTCGTGAACGTCTTGTTCGACGGTGCGCTCGAGAGCGAATACGAGGCCCTGCGGGCTGGTCTGCCACCGGTCACGGCAGTGGCGGGCCAGCAGCCCCCTCCCTGCATCGAGTTTCTGTTTGCTGTTCCTCAACCTGAAGAAGAGACGGAGACCGAAGAATCTGATGATCTGGCCGACACGCGACGCCGGCGCGAAGCCCGCTGGATCGCTCACCGGATCCAGCAGTTGCTTGCGGATGCAACACCGCGCATCCGCGAGAAAGACAAAGTGACGGGTGAGTACAGATTGCGTCGCGTATTTCCCAAGGACATTGTGATTCTGTTCCGGGCGATGAGCGATGTGCGGTACTACGAAGAAGGACTGCGGGATCTGAACATCGACTATTATGTCGTCGGCGGTCGGGCCTTCTTTGCCCAGCAGGAGATCTTCGATATTGTCAACCTGTGCCAGTATCTCGACAACGTCGATGATGCCGTAGCCCTGATTGGCGTGCTGAGATCTCCGTTGTTCAGTCTTTCGGACGACGCCATTCTGGCACTGGGCGAGGCGCCGGCCGAGGCCCTGACGGCGGCCCCCCCCACCGGCCTGCCCCCCGATCAGCAGGCACTGGTACAGTTTGCCGGGCAGGTGTTGCAGGAACTGCGCGCCCTCAAAGATCGCCTGCCGATCGCGGGCCTGCTGAACCTGGCCATTGAAAAAACGGGCTATGATGCCGCACTGCTGACCGAGTTCATGGGGGAGCGCAAGCTCGCCAACCTGCGCAAGCTGGTTGACATGGCCCGGCAATTCGACCAGTCGGGGCTGTTTACACTTGCCGATTTCGTTGAACGCCTGCGCGATGCGGTCGCTGAAGAAACACACGAGCCATTGGCGGCCACCCATCCGGAATCTGCCGACATTCTACGACTGATGACCATCCATCAGTCCAAGGGGCTGGAATTCCCCGTCGTGTTTGTGGCTGACATGGATCGTCAGGGACGCAACCAGATGTCTGACGCGAATTTCGATCCGCAACTGGGCCCGGTCGTTCGCCTGCCGTCAAAATTCGGAAGTAGCCGGGAATATCCCGCCCCGCGCATGCTGCAGCACAGTGAAACCGCGCAGGACCTGGCCGAGACGCGGCGCGTGCTGTATGTCGCCGCCACGCGAGCCGCCGACCTGCTGATCCTGTCGGCCAATTTCAAAAAATCGGGGGTCCCGGCTGAGGCCTGGCTGAAACTCGTGTCGGAACGTTTTGATCTGTCGACGGGGGCGATCCGCATGACCCCGACGAAAGACGGCCTGTCGCTCGTGGCGAAATATGGCAAAGGGGATCTCGGCATCCGGGTACACCAACAGCTTCCCGAACTCGGGCCCAAGTCGGAATCGTCCGGGCAAGGCAAAGCCCCCCCACTGTCAAAACTCCGAGAGACGTTATCGCAGGTTGCTCCGGCTCCGCTGCCGGAATTGTCGCGCCCCATCCCACCGAGTCCCGGCGCCGCCCGCCCGATCAGTGTCTCCACGCTGGAAGAAATCGATCGCCACCTCCGGCCGACCACTCACGCCACCCCATTGGTCGAGCAGCCCGCCGCGTCTGAACCATTCGCCGCGACGCAGTTGGGAATTCTGGTTCACCAGGCACTGGAGCGCGTCGATTTTCGCAACCCGGCGCCGGTGGACGCGCTGGTCGAACGCAGTGCGGCGTCGCTCAATGTGTCCCTGGCGCCTGCCGTGATCGACACCGCTCGAAAATGCGTCCAGAATCTGCTCGATTCGCCTGTGGCCGACGAACTCGCCGCGGCCCGAGCCGTGTACCGTGAAATCGACTTTCTCTGGCAGTTTCCCGGGGGGGCCGCGGATTCCGGGACCATTTCCGGCACGCTCGACTGCCTGTACGAAACCGCTGATCGCGACTGGGTGGTCCTCGACTATAAGACCGGGCTGCGGTCCCCCGACACGACACCCGACCAACTGCGAGACGACTATGAAATCCAACTGGGGCTCTACGCCCGGGCGGTGCAGCAGTTTACGGGAAAACTGCCGTCGCGGATCGAACTGGTGTTTCTGCGGCAGGGAGCCGAACGGGTTGTCTTCGAGCCCACGGCCGGGCAACTGAAACAAATTGAAACCCGTGTCCAACAGGCGCTGGAATCGGCCAGGACGGACAGCCTCCTTGAGGAGAACGATCCTGGTGTGGCGGGTTTTCCGCCGTTCCTACCGACATTTGCCGGCAGGCATTAGAATTCGGGCGTTATGACTCTTCCCACACCTGACCGCGACTTTAGCCCCAGCCCGAGCCTGCTGGCGACTCCTACCCTGGTGTTTTTGCAGCGGCAGCTATGGATCGGGCCGCTGATCGCGGCGGCGGTTCTCGGGATCATTGGGTACTGGGTGCGCGACAGCGTGAATCATGCGGTTGATGCACAGCTTCGAAATGAATTGCTGACCTTGTTGCACGCCGATGTCGAAGGTCTGAAAATCTGGTTGAAACTCCAGAAACTGAACGCCGAAAGCGCCGCCGATTCAGAAGACATCAAACAGATCTGCCAGGATCTGATCGCTGACTCCCGCCTGCCGGGCGATCTCGTGGCCCAACTCAGCAACTCTTCTGCCAGTCGACGGCTGGCGGACGAAATGAAACCGTGGCTGGATGACTCCAGCTATCAGGGTTACATTCTGGTCGATCAAGAACAGCGCATTCTCGGATCGCATGCGTTCGAGTTGTTGGGCCGCCAAAAACTCCCGGGTTACAGTGATTTTCTGACGAAAGCGCTGGCAGGGGACTCGGTGGTCTCGCATCCGTTCCCCAGCCTGATTCTGCTGACCGATGAGGGTTCGGGGCACACGTCCGTTGGTGTACCGACGATGTACGCCGCGGCGCCGATTCGCGACGCCGACAACAAGATCATCGGTGCCCTGGGCCTGCGATTGAGACCCGAAGACGACTTTACCCGCATCCTCGATATCGCGCGCGGCGGTCAATCGGGCGAAACGTATGCTTTCAATCGCGCCGGTCGAATGCTCTCGGAAAGCCGATTCGAAGACAAGTTAAAGAAAATCCTGTTGTTGCCGGATTTGCCCGACGCGAAATCGATTCTGCAATTGGAACTGAAGGACCCGGGGGGCGATTTGACCGAGGGGTATCGACCAACGACCAACCGTTCTGAATGGAAGCTGACGTATCCGGTCGCGAATGCGATACAAGGGCACACGGGAGCCAACGCCGACGGGCACCGTGACTATCGTGGCGTCCCCAGTATTTGCGCCTGGACCTGGCTTGAGGATTATGATTTCGGCGTCGTCACTGAAATGGATCTGGCTGAAGCCCAGAAACCGATGCAGATCGTGCGGACCGTGTTCTGGAGTCTGTTCAGTCTGATCACGGTGACCTCGCTGGTGATCTTCGTGTTCACCGTGGTGGTCTCGAAGCTGCAGCAGTCGGCTCGGCACGCCGCGTTGAAGGCCCAGCAACTTGGGCAATATCATCTCGACACCGTGATAGGTCAGGGGGCGATGGGGATCGTCTACCGCGGGCATCACGCCCTGCTCCGCCGCCCGACGGCCATCAAACTGCTGAACGTCGAGCGCACGACACCCAAGTCGATCGCCCGGTTCGAGCGCGAGGTGCGTCTGACCAGTCAGCTCAGCCATCCCAATACCATTTCGATTTATGATTTCGGACGGACCCCGGAAGGCATTTTCTACTATGCCATGGAATTACTCGATGGCATGAACCTCGAAGCGCTGGTGCATGGCTGGGGCCCCCAGACTGAAGGCCGGATTATTCATCTGCTGACCCAACTCTGTGGATCGCTGAACGAAGCGCATGCGCAGGGACTGATTCACCGCGATGTCAAACCCGCCAACATCATGCTCTGCCAGTTGGGGGGCATGTTCGACGTGATCAAGTTACTCGATTTCGGCCTGGTCAAGGCCGCCGACGCAGAGCGCGAGGCAGGACTGACAGCGGCCAATGCCGTCATGGGGACGCCGCTCTACATGTCACCGGAATCGATCACCAATCCCGATCAGGTGGATGCGCGCAGCGACCTGTACTCGCTGGGAGCGGTGGGCTATTACCTGCTGACGGGAACCGCCGTCTTCACCGGTCCCACGATCAATGACATTCTGCGACGCCATATTGATGTCGTACCGCAGACCCCGTCGGACCGATTGGGGCGCGCGGTCGATCCGGTCCTCGAAACCTGCATCATGCGGTGCTTGTCGAAATCGCCGGCTGACCGTCCCGGCAGTGCCCTGGAACTTGCGGATCTGCTGGAACAGTCGGCCGCCAGCCATTCGTGGTCCAGCCTGGAAGCCCGCACCTGGTGGGCAAACCGGGTGCCACACGAAACCCTCGATGCCGACCCGTCCGCGGCCACCAAGATTAGCGGCCCGCTGACCCCTCAAGACGGTCAGAAAATCACGACGGTGTTGAAATAGGCGAACCGGCCACCGGCTGCATCGGACGTCGCCCGAAGTGACTTCGCACTGACGACAGCCGTCGGCTGACGGGTGTGATGAGCCAATCTCGCGGTATTGAGTCGGTGACGTAATACGACGTCACTCTTCCCGAGTGGCGGGTTCGTCTGTTTCGACCGCGGCCGTTTTCACATTCAGCGCGGCGACGATCACATCCTCGCAACTGGGATCGCCGGGATGCCCTTGCCAGATGGGCTTGCCATCGCGTCCCACGATGATCGCATGGGGGATGCCGCGGACGCCATACAATCGCGAGACGGGGCTGCCAACTCCGATGGGATATTGAATGGGGGTCTTCGATCGCTTCTGAAAACCCTGAACTTTCGCCAGCGTCTCGTCGGTGAAACTGAGAATCCGCAAGCCGCGATCGGCGTAGTGAGCGTGCATCTCATTCATGTGCGGGATCCCCTGCACACAAGGTCGACACCAGGTCGCCCAGCACTCAATGAGAACGACATTCCCCCGGAGTGCTGCCAGCGTCTGGGGCCCGTCACAATTCAACCACGCAGTGGCGGACACTTCGGGAATCTTGGTGTCGGCTTCAGATTCGGCCCGTGTCGACTGAACCTGCTGAATGGCGCCTCCACCGCGCCTTTCCGCCTCAACCACCTCGCGACGGTTGCCCGTAGCAGGAGGCACTCCATTGGCAGCCTGCGGCGACGTCGCTTTCGAACAGCCACACAGCAAAGCCAGCAAGAGCGAGCCAGTACCCAAAAGCCGAATCGAGGTCATGGTGATTTCCTATTG
>JAFEBR010000803.1 GCA_018242565.1 Planctomycetota bacterium
AGTGGGCCTGCCGTGAAGCCGAGGTCTATCAGGAGCGTCGTGCCTGCGAAGTCATGTTGCGGGTGCTCCACGAACTGCACAATCACATTCAGAGTGGCGACTCGGACTGGCAGGCGATTGGCGGCACTCCCGAGGGGGATCAGTACCTGCTGCCCACGACTCTCGCAGAAATGGTGCTGGAGCAGGCGGGCTGGCAGTCGCGGTCACTGGGGGCGTCGTTGCCGTTCGACACCTTGGTCGCCGCGGTGCAGCAGACACGCCCCAGGCTGTTCTGGCTCAGTGTCTCGTTCATTCCCGACCAGCAGGCGTTTGTGGAGGGGTACTCGAAGTTGTACGAGGCGACACGTGAAACCGACACGGCCCTGGCTGTGGGCGGTTTTGCATTGCGCGACGAGGCCTTGCGGCAAAGGCTGCGGTATTCGGCGTATTGCGACACGATGCGGCACCTTGTCGATTTCTCGTCAACTTTGCGTCGGGCCGGAGTGGGAACAACTGGTGACGAATGAAGTCGATTTCACGGCCACAAGTCTGAGGCCGGCGCGGTCGTGAATAGAAACTGCGATCGATTGGCTGTCGACATCAGTCATTCGCTCGAGGTGTAGCGCTGAATGTGTGGATGTTTCTCGCGGTTCATTACTCAGGGCGGCTTGTGGACTAGAGCATGAAAAACTGGAAGACAAACGGAATCTGGATCGCAGCGGCGGTTCTCTGCACGGTCTCCTTGCGGCCGGTGTGTGCCGTCGAACCCAGCGGCACACCCGCGGAAGTGGCCATCTGGCCGCAATGGCGCGGACCGACCCGCGACGGCATGGTCCATGGCGCCGCCTGGCCCGACAGTCTGCAAAAGGACCATCTGCGTGAAACCTGGCGCGTGAAACTGGGGCCGAGTTATTCCGGGCCCATTGTCGCCGCCGACCGGGTCTTCGTGACCGAGACTCTGGGAGCTAAAGACGAAGTCGTTTATGCCCTCGATCGGAAAACCGGCAAGGAACTCTGGAAGACCAGTTGGAAAGGTGCCCTGAGCGTCCCGTTTTTCGCGAAATCCAACGGAGATTGGATTCGCGCCACTCCGGCCTATGATGGCGAATCGTTGTATGTGGCCGGGATTCGCGATGTACTGGTCTGTCTCGATGCGGCCAGCGGTGCTGAACGCTGGCGTGTCGATTTTGTCGAACGGTTCAAGTCGCAATTGCCAGCGTTTGGATTTGTCTGTTCGCCCCTGGTGACCGACGACAGTGTGTTCGTCCAGGCGGGTTCGGGATTTGTCAAACTCGATAAGCGAACTGGCGAAACCCGGTGGCGCGTGCTCGCCGACGAAGGGGGCATGAACGGCAGTGCATTTTCTTCACCCCTGCTGACTGAAGTGGCGGGCAAGCCAGTGGTGCTGGTGCAGACTCGGACCAAACTGGCCGCGGTCGACGCTGTGTCGGGCAGTGTGCTGTGGACTCAAGAGGTTCCCGCCTTCCGCGGCATGAACATTCTAACTCCGACGGTGTACGGGGGTGACATTTTTACCAGCACGTATGGCGGTCAGACCGCACTCTACCACGCGACTTCGGGGGCCCCCGACAAAGCCGCGGTTTCGACGACCTGGACCAACAAGCTGCAAGGTTACATGTCGACCCCGGTCGTGATTGATGGTCACGCCTACCTGCATCTGCGGAACCAGCGCGTGTCGTGCGTGGAGATGAGCACGGGGAAAGTGACCTGGACGACCACTCCGTTTGGCAAATATTGGAGCCTCGTCGCGAACGGCGACAAAATTCTGGCACTCGATGAACGCGGCAGTCTCTTTCTGATTCGGGCGAACACCGCGAAGTACGATCAGATCGACACCCGGAAAATCAGCGAGTCAGAAACTTGGGCTCATCTGGCGATTTGCGGGCAGGAAGTGTTCATTCGCTCGCTCGATGCCATGCTGGCCTTCCGTTGGGAATAGTGACCGCCGCGTTGTGAGGCGGCGGCCGGGCGTGCCGGCACGCTGGCAAAATCGTTGGCGACGACACGAGATCAGAACGCAGGAGAGTTTCGAGTGAATCAGGACGAAATCTCACAGATCATCGGTGTGAAGGAGCCCTATCTCTGGCTGGACGAGACCGTGACCCTGACGGATCGCCGCATCCACGCTCGAAAATATCTCGACCCGCTGCTGCCACTGTTTCAGGCCCATTTCGTGACTTTCCCGTTGTTTCCGGGAGCCTTGCAGTGCGAGGCGGCATTTCAGGCCGCCTCGCTGCTGATCGCCGGCTTAGTGCCCGTTAAACCGGGGCATGTGCCGGTGATCGCGCGGGTCAAGAATGTAAAGTTCCGGCGCATGGCGCGCCCGGGAGATTGGCTCGATATCGATGTAGAAATCGTGGACCGCGCGGCACACGCCTTTTCCTTGCGCGGGCGGATCTCTGTCGCGGGCAAGACAACCACGGAACTCGACTTTGTGGCGACCGAAGCCGCCTTGCCACTCGAGGCCCATTCGGCCGTCCCGGCTGATTGATCGGGTTGTCGGACGACCGGGTGTGCGTGTCTGGTGCCAGAGTCCAGTTGACACAGGGCGTTCAGGGCGATTCCACGAGCGATTCTCCGTCGGGAGTCAGTACATCCAGTTCCAGGAGGTTCGTCTGGAGAGGCAGTTCACCTCGCAAAATGCGGACGTTCGGTGGAGCCTCAATCCCGATTCGAACTCGACTGCGCCGCAGTTCCACAACCCGCAGCAGGATGGCATCTCCGATGAGTACCGATTCGCCGAGTTTTCGTGTGAGGACCAGCATGACCGCCTCCTTGTTTTGCAGGTTGAGAGAGCCGTCCGGTGGCAGACGGGGTATCGCCTCCGGACTTCTGCCAGCATGGCATACCGGCGTGAACGGGCGATGAACGTCCCAAGAAATTCCCGAGAATCGACCGGCACTGGCCCACCTGGCGTGCAAAGGGACTGGTCCCCGCGGGTTTCTCTCTCAGAGAAAAAGAGAGACGCGTGATTCAGCGTTCCGGGCCGCCAAATCACAGATCCAGGAGTGCTGCGATCGGTATTCCGCAGTCGCCGAAGCCTTCACTCGGATTCTCCCACGGCGACCGGGAGGAGACTCCGCGACAAAGGCATGCCCAGTGGCCTTTCAGTCGGCTGCCGCTTGGCGCTCGCCTCACGCCAGATCGGATGAATCGAGGCTACTGGTGCAGCATGCCGTTCGGAATGTCGTTGCCCGTTTCGGTGGGGTAAAACAGACGCCCGACCTGGTCGCTCAAGAACGAGAGATATCGCTTCTTGAACTCGTTGAAGGGCATCGAGTTGTTGTCCACCGGACCGTTGATGGGAAAGTTCGACTTGATGGGGTGAGTGTAGATTACGGTTCCATCTTTGTAGTCGCTGTCCATCTTGATGACGTTGACGACACAGTCGGCACGGCCGCGGTAGAGGAACTGGGCATTGGCCTCGAACAGGCTGTAGTCCATCAGGTCGATGTGCACGATGTAGTCGGCCTTGAACGCGGCGCCGATTTCCGACGGCTTGTTCCAGCGCGAGTTCTTGTCCAGCCAGGCGTAGACTCGATCAGGGTCGACCACCTTGATCTTATTGTTGTTGAGCTGGTAAGCGACATGCTTGGCCAGGTCGTAATCGACCGATTCGTTGTCCCATTTCAGCTCTTTCGGCGCGTAGCAGTAGACCAGGGTGATCTTCCCCTTGGTCGACAAAGATTCCTTTTTCGTCTTGCGATGAAAATCGGGCTCGGTCATGGGGGGGCCCCCAATCAGGTAGCCCAGCATCATGATGGGCTGACAACCCGACAGGACGACGGCGCCCAGGAGCAGCAGCAGGCGGCAGCCACGGCTGGCCGCGACTGTCGCGAGTTTTCGGGAACGATGCGCCTGATGCATGGTGAAATCCTTAATCAATTTCATCTTCGGGCCGGAAGTCGACAAACCGGCGAACCAGGAAGTTGCTCAACTGTCCCAGGTATTTTCGTTTAAAGACGTCCGGACCTTCCTGATCGGCGGACACGGGCCGATTGCCCGGATACCGGAAGGTGAACGGGCAGTTGTAAATCACCTTGCCGATTTTCTTGGTCGAGTTTTCATTCTCGCCCACCATTTCGGTGACCACGATTTTTCCGTTCGAGTGGCCGCGATACAGGCTGGGGCTGTTGTCCTCGCGATACCCGAATTCGTCGAAACTGAACAGCACCACGAAATCGGCCTTGAAATGGCGGGCGATCGGTTCGATCGATGTCCCCAGGTCAATCTGGCCGCGTTCGTCGAGCCAGTGAGCCACTTTGTGCGAGGGGACGACTTCGATTTTCTCGACCTTCAGCCGCCGTGAGACCTCGTCCATGATATTCAGATCGAGAGACGGCTCTTCGGCCTGGGCACCGGGAGTCGCGTGAACCAGGATGATCGTGCGTTTGCCTTTTTCGGCTAACGAGCGTCCACGCGTTTTGATTGCGAAGTCGTTTTTGGTCTTGGGAAAACCCTGAAAGATCTGCAAGACGCCGATTACGATCTGGCAGCCCGAGAGGCTGACCAGCAGGCTGGCCATGAGGAACAGCGACGCGCACCGCGACAGCCAGATTCGACGGCTTACCGCAGTCCGTAATGCGAGGGGGTCTGCCAGGCGATCCATCGCCGGTCCTTCCTGTTAACTGTGCGACGCTCTCTTATTGCAGAGGCAAACCGCCCGACACGTCCTGTGTCAGCCGGAAGCCAGACGGAAAATCCAGTTCACCAGGGCCACCGAGGCCACGACGGTTATCAAAATCAGCAGGCTGCGTGTGGGATCTTCGACGTACCACAAACGACCCCTCAGGGCGCTCCACCAGCACCAGGGAATCTGCACGGCACAGCACAAAGCCAGCAGCGCTCCCCCGATGTTGGCGCGGGCCGCCTGAACCAGGTTGCCTCGCACAAAATGAGAGAAACTCGTCGTCATTCCACAACCCGGACACGGGATATCTAACAGTGCACGAAAAGTACAAGGTGGCAGTCCCAATCGCTGATGAGTGCCAAACCCCCGTGGGTCAGGATCTAAGTGCAGCGACAGGGAAAAACCGGCGATCAGAAACAGACTCCAGCAAACGAGCAACCAGCGGCTGCTGCGACCGACGGGATATCCGCCTGATCTGAGGATAGGATTCATTGAGGGAAGTGTAAGGGGGCGGAAATTATCGGTTTGTGCCGATTGCTGCAAGGCCAATCACGAGTCAGGCCATTCCCCGTTGAAGACCTCGACCGCTTCGCCGGTCAGGTACACTTCGCCGGTTTCTGCCCACTCCAGTTCCAGGTCGCCGCCCGGTAAATGGGCCAGGACCCGGCGTTCCGTCAGACCGGTCAAAAATCCGGCCACGGCCGAGGCACACGCCCCGGTACCGCAGGCCTGAGTTTCGCCCGACCCCCGCTCCCAGACACGCATGTGGAATTCGCGAGGAGAGACAATCTGGATGAACTCGGCATTCACGCGGCGAGGAAAGGCCGGGTGCTTTTCCACCTGCGGTCCCACCACATGGACCCACTCGTCCGAAAGCTGGTCCACAAAAGTGACGCAGTGCGGGTTCCCCATCGAGACGCAAGTGACTTCGAACTCGCGTCCCGCGGCGGATAACTTTTGTCGGATCGGTGGGTCGCCGGGCAGCAGCGTGGGGATTTTGGCGCTTTCGAGAATGGGAGCCCCCATATTCACACGTACCCGCTGAACTTTACCCCGGGAAAGTTCCAGATCGAGGGCCAGCACCCCCCGGCCCGTTTCAATATGCAGCCGGTCTTTGCGGGCGATACCGTGATCGTAAACATACTTGGCCACACACCGCACACCATTCCCGCACATCTCGGATTCGCTGCCATCGGCATTGAACATCCGCATGCGCGCGTCCCCTTGTTCCGACGGGCAGATCAGGATCAAGCCGTCGGCACCGATGCCCTTGTGCCGATCAGAGACTTTCATCGCCAGGCCGACGACATCTTGAGGAAACTTTTCCGCGAAGCAATTGACATACACATAGTCATTGCCCGCGCCGTGCATTTTCGTGAACTTCATCTGCCGATCCTGATGCAGCTTGGCCGATCTTTGTCCGCCCCAAGGCGTGACAGTATGGCGTCGCTGGATACGAGTTGTGAAAATTTGCCAAGAATTCCTGGGTGGGGCGCGCGCCGTTCGTAGTCTCGAGGTCTTCGGTCTGGCCACTGCCAGAGGTCGGGGCACGAGTCCGTACGAGCCATGCGCTTTAGAATCGCCCGCCGTCTCCAGACGCCAGTATATCGTGGGTTACGGTGCGGCACGACGCGGAGGTTCCGGCCGCGCCGGGCGCGATATTCGGTGTGGGCGGGGGGGGCGGCGATGGGGCCCGAAGGGCGGGGCGCGTTGCAAGGTGTGC
>JAFEBR010000804.1 GCA_018242565.1 Planctomycetota bacterium
ACAATGGCGGTCCCGGCCCTCCGATCGGGTTGCAGACCGTGCTGCACGATGTGTTGATCTACGGCTTCAACTTCGGCGGCGAGTTCCGGTTCTAAGCGACTGGTTGAAACAACAAAAACGCCCGGCGGCTTGCGAGCCGCTGGGCGTTTTCTGTTTTCTCTGGTGCAGGTTGACGCGATCTCGACGAGAGTCGCGTGTAACGGCAATTACTGCCGTTTCTTTTCCGGAACACGACCGGCACGTGCCGGAGTCGCTTCCTGCTTGTCTTCGCGAGTCTTGGCCTTCCGCTGGGCATGAGCCAGGATCTGCTGCCCTGCGGACAGATCACCCGCGGTAAAGTAAGGCTCGTTGGGCTGACCGAGATGTTCGATTTCTTTGGCGGCCAATTTGTCCCAGCTCATCTTGTCGGTGACCGTCCACACGGCGGCCTGAGCAGCCTGTTTGTTGGTGTCGTAGGCACCGGTGCCGATCATCGTCACCAGTTCCTGCAGAACGGGGTCAGAGGTGTATTCTTCCAGCTTGACCAGTCGGTAGGTCATCTTGGGACGGGGTTCGGCTTTGCCGTGGTTCAGGCAGACCGAGGTGATCGGGAACTGCACGGTGCGTTCGGGAGGAACCGAGAAGAAACCACCTCCCATGCCCCCCATCATGCCGCCACCCATGCCGCCGCCGCCCATGCCGCCGCCACCCATGCCCATGCCGCCGCCGCCCATACCGCCACCCATCGCCTGTCCGCCACCACCACCCATACCACCGCCGGGCATGCCACCACCCATGCCGCCGCCCATGCCTCCACCTCCACGTCCACCGCCACCGAAGCCCTGCTTCAGGACTTGAGTCGCGGCAAACGCGGCCGGGAATTTCACGGTCAGCGGTTTCTTGGTTTTGTTCTGGATGAAGACGCTGCCCTCCAGAGAGCTTTTGGGGATCAAGGTCGCTTCGATTGCGTCCTGCTCCATCCCTTCGAACAGGTCAATCTCTTCCGCCGCGGGATCAACCGTCAGCTTCTTGATCGTCCGCTGCTTGCTGGCAGCCGTTAAACTCATTGTGATCGCCAAAGCGGCACACAATCCGAGCATTCCCGAGCGGGATGTCAGACTCAATTTGAACGGACGAATTCGCATAAACGTTATCCTTTGCACAGAGAACCGACGGTCGGACGGTCGTGGGGTTATCAGCAAGTGTATCGAATCGCAAACGGCGCATGCAACAAAATGTTGTGTGGTTGGCACGCTTTTTTGTGCCGAGTCGAGTTCAATCTCCGGTCCCTGCGGAATTCTCCAGACCGATCGGACGTGCCGCCTGTCACTGCCGACACGAAAACACCATGCCTGCGGGCGAAATGACAGTGAATCGCCCGCTGGTGGCCCCTCCTGCAATCGTTATTCTTCCTCTTCCCGGCAGGCCGCCGAACTTGCAACGAATCGGTTCCATCGCGATAACCGGGAATTATGCTCGAAGTCACAACTGACAGCGCCGCGGACTACTTAAGAACCCACGGCTTTCTGCCCCGCGAAACGCCCGCCCAATGCGACCTGCTGGCCTGGGGGGTCTCTAACGTTGTCTTGCGGATCACCCCCCAGTCGGGCCGGCCCTTCGTCATCAAGCAATCGCGAGAGAAGTTACGCACGAAAGCCGACTGGTTCAGTCGCCTCGATCGAATCTACCGCGAAATCGCGGTCATGCGATTGATCCACCCACTTCTACCGGCCGGTGTTGTCCCCCAGGTTCTGTTTGAAGACCGGCCGAATTACCTGTTCGGCATGGAGGCCGCCCCTGCCGATCATCACGTCTGGAAGCAAATACTGCTCGAAGGCCGAGCCGATCGGGACATCCCCGCCCGGTTGGGCATCTACCTGGCCACAATTCATCGCGAGACCGCATTACGGCCGGAATTGGCCGCGGAATTCGGCAATCACGAGGTATTTGTCGAATTGCGGGTCGATCCCTTCTATCGGCGTCTGGCGGAGGCCTGCCCGAAAGTCTCACAACCGATCCAAAAACTGATTGACGAGATGTTTCAGACGGTTGTCTGCCTCGTCCACGCCGATTTCAGTCCGAAAAATGTGCTGATCGCCGGCGATCAATTGATCCTGGTGGACTTTGAAACGGGCCACCTGGGTGACCCGGCCTTTGACCTTGGCTTCTTTCTCAGCCATCTGCTGCTGAAGACGGTCCGCCATGCGTCCCGGTTTCACGAATTTGCAGAATTGACGAATTCCTTCTGGGAAACTTACCTGGCAGGCGTCCATGGCTTACCCAGCAAGGCTCGGTTCGCCCCGGCAGACATCCACCGTCGAACAGTGGGGCACCTGGCCGGTTGTATGTGGGCCCGCATCGATGCCACCAGCCGGGTCGATTATCTCGATGCCCCACAACAAGAGGCCGTCCGCACGTATTGTCGCAGCCTGTTTTTTGAACCGCCTGCAGATTGGCCCGCGACCATTCGGCGACTCTACGACATCCTGCAAGTTCATCAACTCGTCTGACCCTTCGAAACTTACGGTTCCCCCTTTTCTCTCTGAAGTTCACCTATGTCTGCCGCGCCACACTCCGCCTCCCGCATCACCCAGGTCCACGCTCGCGAAGTCTTCGACAGCCGAGGGCGACCGACCGTTGAGGTCGAAATCACCTGCACCAGTGGCCATACTGGTCGGGCCATTGCCCCCAGCGGTGCCAGCAAAGGACGATTTGAAGCCCTCGAACTGCGAGACCAGACGGCTTCGCGACTGGGTGGCGCCGGGGTGCGACAGGCCGTCGCCAATGTTGACACCATCATGGCCCCCGCCTTGATCGGTCTCGACGCAGCCGAACAGGATCAGGTCGACCGGCGCCTGCTGGAACTCGACGGCACGGCCAACTGTTCCCGGCTTGGAGCCAATGCTCTGGTCGCCGTGTCTCTGGCAACAGCACATGCCGCCGCGGCGGCACAGGGCCGGTTGCTGGTCGAGCATCTGTATGAGGTCTGGCAAAAAGCGGCCCACGGACTCCCCACTCAGGGCCGCACACGCACCGCCGCACTGGGACGCTCGCTGGTCATGCCGCTCCCCATGGTCAATATGATTTCGGGCGGTCTGCATGCCGGAAAAAATCTCGATTTTCAGGACTTCCTGATCATCCCGGTGGGAGCCAACTCGTATTCCCAGGCCCTGGACTGGATCGTGACGATCTACCATCGGCTCGGAAAGCTGCTCGGCGAACGAGGCCTCGAAGGAGTCCTGGTCGGCGACGAAGGAGGGTATGGACCTCGCCTGGCGGCGAATGAACAGGCGGTCGCCACAGTGGTCGAGGCCATCTCTGCCTGTGGCTTGACCCCCGGACGCGATGTGGCCCTGGCTCTGGACGTTGCGGCCACCCATTTTACAGAGATTCAAGACGGACAATTCGGATATCGCCTGTCCGCGGGTGGGAACCGCTGGCTGACTTCCGCCGAGTTCATCGCTGAAATCGAGTCCTGGACCAGGAAATACCCGATCATCAGTATCGAAGATCCGCTGGACGAAGCCGACACGGCCGGTTGGCAGGCCATCACGCCCCGCCTGCACAACAAGGTGCAGTTGATTGGCGATGACCTGTTCGTGACAAACCCGCAACGGTTCGAAGCCCTGTCGGGACAAGGCATCGCCAACAGCGTCCTGATCAAGGTCAATCAGATCGGAACTTTGTCGCAGACATTCGCGACGATGCGCCTGGCATTAGCCGCCGATTACTGGCCCGTCGTCTCGGCACGCAGTGGTGAAACCGAAGATGCCACCATCGCCGATCTCGCCGTGGCGACCGGTGCCGGCCAGATCAAGATTGGTTCGGTCGCACGCAGCGAACGTCTGGCCAAGTACAACCAGTTGTTGCGGCTGGAGGAACGACTCCAGGATCGTGCCGCCTGGTTGGGGGGTACGATTTTCACCGGCTTGCATTGAACACCCGGCAGCGGGCCAGCCAGGAAATCCAGCAAACTTGGCGGGGCACCATCTCGCGGGTATGATGCCTGGAGCCCGGCGCCGCTTTGATGGGCATGATTTCGGCGCACCATGTCCGATGACGAACGAGAAGTTTCGGCGACAGATCGCGTTCGAAGCCGCGCGATTGATGTACGAACGGCGGGAATCTGAGTACTTTCGAGCCAAATTACGAGCCGCCCGGCGAATCTGCCGGGGTTGGGTCAAACCGAAAGATCTCCCCAGCAATTCCGAGATTCGCGACCAGATTCAACAACTGGCACGACTGCATGAGGGGAATTCTCGCACCGAGCATTTACGTGCGATGCGCATCGCCGCACTGCAATTGATGCGTCTGTTGCGGGTCTTTCGCCCCCGCTTGATTGGCAGTACTCTGACAGGGCATATCCGCCGAGGCTCCGACATCGACATTCATGTCTTTTCGGATTCCCTGGAAGCGGTCGAAGCCGTTCTCGAAAACGCGGGTTTCGATTTCACGGTCGAACGGAAACGAATCCGTAAGCAGGGGGAAGAACGAGTCTTCACCCATATTCATATCGCCGACGAATACCCGATTGAGTTGACGCTGTACGCTGCCGACCTGGCCCATTATGTCTTCAAGAGTTCGATCACCGGAAAAGCGATTGAGCGAGCCAGCATCGCCGAACTCGAGCAGTTTCTGACCCGCGAGTATCCGGACCTGCAAATCGAAACTGAGGTCGAACAGGCGGCAGAGCGTGTCGACCGGTTTCAAATCTACCGGGCGCTGCTCCTGCCTCTGGCCTCAGTGCAGCAGAGTCGCGAATACCATCCGGAAGGAGACGCCCTGTACCACAGCCTGCAGGTCTTCGAACTGGCGCGAGATGAATTGCCGTACGATGAAGAATTTCTTCTGGCCGCGCTGCTGCATGATATCGGCAAGGCCATTGATCCGTACCAGCACGTTGCCGCCGCGCTGGAGGCGCTCGACGACCTGATCACCCCCCGCACAGCCTGGCTGATCGAGCACCACATGGAAGGGCATGCGCTGTACGACGGTTCCATTGGTCAGCGGGCGCGTCGCCGACTGGAAGAGTCGCCCGACTACGAAGAACTCGTGCTGCTCTCGCGTTGCGACCGGCAGGGACGGGTCTGCGGAGCCCAGGTACCCGAACTGGAAGAAGCGCTCGATTACCTGCGGGAATTAGCCCGCCTCTATGGTTAACCACATTGGGGCGAACGCCCAACCCGCAGGACTGGCACACCGGGCTGTGCCAGTCTGTTTACGGGCGAATCGACCATTTTCCCCGTCCCGCACCGCGAACGAGATCAATTGGCCGCGGCACTGGCAACGCGCTTCACATCTTCGGGCTTCAGGGTGTGCTTCAGTTGCGAGTAGCGCGTAGGTGTCTTCTTGAACTTGGTTCGCGATTCGTTCGTCTCGAACAGGTACAGGGCACCGTCGTAATAGGCACCGAATTTCGTGCTGCCCCGGACCACGAGATCGCTTTCCGCCAGCTTCACCGGATCGCAACCGAGGACTTTCGGTGCGAATTTATCCGGATTGGCGCGGAACTCTGCCAGCTTGTCGGAACTGGTGAAATAGTACACCTGACCGTCGTGCGTCAACGAGAATTCCTTGCTGCCAGCCTTCCAGGTCCGTGAGGTTCGCAACGTCACCGGGCAATAGCCATCCATCGCGACATCGACGACCGGAGCCGACTGCTTCGGCATGACGACGGGTTCTTCCTCAATCTCGTCATCGGTGGTGGCCGTCGGCACACTCTCGCGGGGGACATCCACTTTTCGCGGTTCCGAGGGTTGTGGCACGAGTTTGTCGGCTGGGACAGGCACACGCTCGGTAGCCGCCGGCACCGAGGCGGAGGCGATCTCACGCTTCGGTTCTTTACTGGCGGGCGCCGACTTGGGAACTGACGCACCAAACTTGGCGATGCTCTGCTGATATTTCGCCTTGGTGGAGGCGTCGTACCCTTCGGTGCGCGCCAGCGTTTTTCCTTCGGGGCTCAACACGATGTCGGTCGGCATTCCCTTGATTCCAAACCGTTGCACCAGGTTTGGGTATTTATCGGTGTCCACTTTGACCGCGACGTATTTGGCATCGAGTTCTTTGAGGATCGCCTGGGTGTGCAACAGGTCTCGTTCCATGGCTTTGCACGGACCGCACCACTTCGCATGAAAATGGATCACCAGGGGGCGACCACTGGCGGCCGCCTCTGCTTCCGCGGCCGTAAAATCGTGCCCCCAGACCGATTCGGCTGTGAGGTCCGCCCGCGCCGTGTGCGCAAACGTAAAAGCCAAGCCCAGTGTCAGCAGCATCCAGCGAATACGCATCCCGGCATCCTCATTTCATTCCAGACGACCGAAACCCGCGACAGGAGCAAGCCTGCCTTCTGTATCGGGAGATGCAAGCGCGATTTTCCTGGACGTCGGTCGGAATTCTTCTGTTTCGCGCTGGGTCGTACTTAGATTTTCGGCCGTACAGCCCAAGCTGGTCCCCGTTACCACGTTCGATCGGCACACTCGGAATAACCCTTACAGTTGCACAGCCGGCCCTTCGGCTGCGAATCGGCCTGACTGCAGTGTATTTCCGGCCTTGGCCCGGCTTTTCCCAAAAGCGGAAAACTCATCGCCCTGGGCATTTCCCCTCAAGTCGCCGTGGCTCGAAACCGTCGGCATCACTCGGGAAGCTGCCATTCCCGCCCGTCTGAAAGCCCCCTGATACGTTGCTGCCGTGCCCTACAGTTGCCCGAGTCTTTTTGCTACGTTAGCCCCATGCTTCGATTATTAACTGCGGGTGAATCGCACGGAAAGACGCTGTTGGCCCTCGTCGACGGCTTTCCGGCGGGTATCAAAATTGACACGGCTCTGATCAATCGCGAACTTGAGCGACGCCAGGGAGGGTACGGGCGTGGCGGGCGGCAAAAGCTTGAAACGGACACCGTCGACATCCTGACCGGTGTCTGGCAGGAGACCACCCTGGGCAGTCCCATCACGCTGGCCGTGGTCAACCGTGATGCCAAGATTGAACGACTGAAAGACGTCGAACGTCCTCGTCCGGGGCACGGAGATTTGACGGGCGCCATTAAATACCTGGGCTCGATCCGCGGCATTCTCGAACGTGCCAGTGCCCGTGAAACCGCTGCCCGCGTGGCAGCGGGCGCCCTCGCCAAGCAATTGCTGGGTGAATTTGGGATGTCCGTGCTGGGGTACGTGGTCCAACTCGAACAGATTGCCGCCCCTCCCCGCGAGGGATCGCTGCCGGAATTGCTGCAGTTGCGCGATGCCAGCCCCATGTACACGCTGAATCCCGATCTTGATCCCGAGATCGTCGCCCGGGTGGATCGTGCCACCGCCGAGGGGGACACCCTGGGCGGAATCGTCGAAGTCAAAGTCTTTAATCCACCGTTCGGACTGGGAACGCACGCCCAGTGGGATGGAAAACTGGATGGACTTCTGGCGCAAGCCGTGATGAGTGTCCAGGCCATCAAGGGGGTGGAAATCGGGCTGGGTTTTGAAGCGGCTCGCCGTCCTGGTTCACGAGTCCATGATGAAATTGCCTTCGACCCGGCCCAGGCATCGGGTGCGGCACTGGGGTATGTGCGAAAAACGAACAATGCCGGTGGACTGGAGGCCGGAATGACGAACGGGCAACCGATCGTCGTGCGGGCCGCAATGAAACCGATCAGCACCCTGCGCCGGCCGCTCGCGTCGATCAACATGTCGACCAAAGAACCGGAGACGGCCGCCTACGAGCGCAGCGATGTGTGCGCGCTCGCCGCCTGCAGTGTGATCGTCGAAAGTGTCGTGGCCTTCACTGTGGCGCAGGCGCTGATCGACAAGTTTGGTGGCGATAGCCTGGTCGAAATGCAGGCTCGCTACCAGAAATTCCTCGAACTGGCTCGCGAACGCTAAGCCGCGAGTCTCACATCCGACAGACCACAAGGAGCAGGTCCGATGGGGCAGTACGCAACAACGTTGGCTCAGTACGCAAAATTGATGGCTCGGCCTGCCACCCGATACGGATACGGGCTTTTTCTGTTGGTAGGGCTATCGATGACCGCGGTCGCCCGGGCCGACGGGCCTGCAGACAATAACCCCGACACCGTCCGACGCGTTCCGAATCTCGGCATCGAACTGGCTGACGCGGAACGCCAGGACCTCACGCAGCAGTTGGCCACTCTGCAATCCGCCATTGACGAACTCGCGAAGAAGAATGATCCCCTGGTCCGTGATCTACTGCCCGACGTGCAGATATTTCACCGTGCCGTCCACGATGCCCTGACCTACCGCGAATTCCTCAATGAAAAAGAACCCGCCGTGGGGCGGGATTTGCTGAAGCAGGGACTCGAACGGGCCCGGCAACTGGCCGCGGGGGAAGCCCCCTGGACGACGCAAACCGGCCTGGTTGTGCGTGGCTATGTGTCGCGTATCGATGGCTCTGTGCAACCCTATGGACTCGTCGTTCCCGAATCGTTTACCGGCCGAGGTGGTCGCCGGATGCGCCTCGATCTCTGGTTTCACGGACGGGGCGAAACACTGACCGAATTGAATTTTCTCGCAGGCCGCCAGAAAGATCGCGGCGTGTTTACCCCCGACGATACGATCGTCCTGCACCCGTACGGCCGATATTGCAACGCCTTCAAATTTGCCGGCGAAGTCGATGTGCTGGAAGCCCTCGAATCGGTCCGTCGCCGCTACCCGATTGACGAAGACCGCATTGCATCGCGAGGGTTTTCGATGGGTGGCGCGGCCTGCTGGCAGTTTGCCGTACACTATTCCGATCGTTGGGTCGGCGCCACCCCGGGGGCCGGATTCTCTGAAACCCCCGACTTCCTCAAGGTGTTTCAGAAAGAAACCCTCAATCCGAACTGGTGGGAACGTAAATTGTGGCACTGGTACGACTGCAATGATTGGGCGTTGAACCTGGCACATTGCCCGACGATCGCCTACAGCGGCGAAAATGATTCGCAAAAGCAGGCCGCCGATATCATGGTCGAGGCCCTGCGCCAGCACGGCATTGAACTCGTGCATATCATCGGCCCCAAAACGGGACACAGTTACCATCCCGAGGCCCGGGCCGAGATCGAACGGCGTATGAACACCATCGCCCTGCGTGGACGCGAACGACTGCCGAAAACGGTCCGTTTCGTGACCTATACCTTGAAATACAACCGCCAGGCCTGGGTGACCGTCGACGCCATGGGCGAACACTGGAGTGAAGCTCGTGTCGAAGCCCAGATCATCGGCGACGGGGGTGTTTCTGTCAGCACGAAGAATGTCACCGCCTTGACGCTCGATATGCCCGCAGGCTGGGCCCCGTTCGATGTCACGCAACCCGTTTCACTGCAGATCGACGGGCAGGATGTGCGGGGACCACGCCCGGCTTCAGACCGCTCGTGGACCTGCCGACTGGTCCGCGACAATCAACAGTGGCAACTGGGCACACCAGGCGAAGACCGTCTGCGCAAACGGCACGATTTGCAGGGGCCGATTGACGACGCCTTCATGGACTCGTTCGTCTTCGTGCGCCCCAGTGGCACACCTGCTCACCCAGCCGTGGCGGGCTGGGTGAAATCTGAACAGGAACGGGCCCAGGAACACTGGCGGCGCCACTTCCGCGGAGTCGCCCGCGTCAAGGATGACAACGCGGTCACAGACGCCGATATCGCGAACTCGAACCTCGTGCTGTGGGGTGACCCGGCGTCCAATACGCTGCTGGCCAAAATCGCCGAGCGGCTGCCCATCCGCTGGAATCGCGACACGATTACAGCCGGAGGCCAGTCCTTTCCCGCTGATCAGCACGCGCTGGTACTGGTGTACCCCAACCCGCTCAACCCGAGAAAATACGTTGTGCTCAACAGCGGTTTCACGTTCCGCGATTACGACTACCTGAATAACGCCCGGCAAGTGGCCCGACTGCCCGACTGGGCCATTGTCGACCTGCGAACGCCTCCGGGCAGCCAATGGCCGGGCAAAATTGCGACCGCCGGGTTCTTCAATGAACTCTGGGAACTCAAGCCGGCGGGCAGCGAAGGAACTGAGTAACCTTCACAGTCCGTCCCGCAGGCCGGTCGCGGCCAGACACGGTAAGTTCTAACAGGGTAACGGCTCTGACGGACGATCTTGCGCAGCCGCAGCCACCGGTATCAGGCGCGGTACGCCCACCAACAGCGCAACCGTCTGACTACTTCTTCCAGAATGTCTGCGAAACGATCAGTGCCGTGATGCCGGGAATGGCAATGAACAGCAGATACGTCCACTTGTCGAAGAACACGTTGGGAGTCAGCAGAAACGCATCGATCAGATAGGCCGCCACGGCACTGAAGTTGATGCACACAATGCCGGTCAGAAAATCGTTCTTGCGTTCTTCAGCCGTTTTGGGACCGCGTTTTTTGACCGGTTCCTTTTTCGCCGGCTCGGGCTTTTTGGCTTTGGTCGCTGCCGCCGCCTTTTTGCCGGTCTGCTCGGCGACCGCCGCGGCCGCCGCGGCCCCTCCCTCACGCGCTGCCGCCCGTTCTTTTTGCGCGTCGGCCGAATAGTACTTGCCGATCGCCTGGTGAATGGCCTGCTGCGAGGCAAGCACACTGCGCACGGGCTTATTGAACCTTAAGCGCAGCTCGTCTTCGAGTTCGTGGCTGAGATGCGACACGCAGGCCACGAGAACGACCCCCTCGTCGGCAAACAACGGCAGAATCGAGTGCTGTTTGACGGTCATCTTGGGGACGACATCCAGCACGTCATCGTCGGGAGTGGTGTCGGACAGGTCGACGTAGGGCAACCCCAGTTCCGTCGCCAGCGCCTGGGCCGCGACATCGGGCGACACCAGTTTCAACTGGACGAACGCATCATTGATTTCGACCCCGACTTTGTCGGCGTACTCACGGGCCTGCTGCGCCTGATCGGCCGTGATGTGCTTTTGTTCGATCAGAATCGCGTCCATCTTTCGCGGACCGATTTCTTCCTCATCGAACTCGCGTCCCAGGCTGATGTCGTAGTCGCGTTTGCGCTCAAGATCAGTCAGGCATAACATCACCTTGGCCAGCTCGTTCAGGAGAGCCTGTGACTCATCCATGAACTGGCCGGTCGCGTACTTGCGGACATGACCATTCAGCTTTTTGTAATTCGCGCGGATCTTATCCACGGAATCTTCAAACTTTTTCAGCCGCAGCAACTGATAATGGTCGGGCGGCCGGGGACCATCGGGGATCCCCAGCCATTCCTTGTAGACGTCCAAGTCGCCAGTCTCCTCGGTTGACTATTCCACCAGGTAATCGCGGGCCAATTGCTCGAAGGCATCGATTCCCGCATCGGTGACGCCGCCATCACGAACAATTTCGGTTGAAGCCTGGCGGTTGCCCACCAGTTCACGAGCTTCCGCGCGAATTCGGCCATCGGCGTCGTAGCTGTACGTCAATTCGACCGGAGACCCCTGCGGCAGGTTCGGAGGCAAATTCGTAATCGTGAAGTCGCCGATTACCGTGCAGGCATTGATGTCTGACACTTCCCCCTGCAACAGCCGCACACGGATGCGCTGTTGATTGGGGACATTGGTCTGGAACTTCTGCACGATCCGGTGCGGAATCGCCGTGTTCCGCGGGATCATGATATGGTTCGTTTTCTTCGCGCGGTCGATCCGATCGGTGATCTCGACCCCCAGCGAGTGAGAGTTCACGTCGGTCGCGGAAACGTTGCGCAACCGCTTGATCACGGCCTGTGCCATACGGCTGTTACCACCCGACTCACGCGCTTCGAGAATCGCTGCGTGAATCGCGGCCCCCTGGGCCACGGCTTCATCGGGGTCGAGTTCGCGCGACGGATTCCGCCGGGTGACCGCCTTGAGCATTTCGAACACGGCCGGCATGTGAGTCGAACCACCGACCAGCACCACTTCGTCGAGGCCTTCGACATCGACGCCCGATTGTTGCAGCACCAGTTCCGTGGTGTCTCGTGTTCGCTGCAACAGGTCCGCCGTCATACGCTCGAAATCGCCTCGCGTCACGGCCACGGTCAGCGTTTTGCCCTGGAAATACAGGTTGACCGGCGTCTGCGCCTTCGACGACAGGTCACGTTTCGCACGTTCGCATTCCTGCGTGAAGATCAACCGGGTCTCTGAATCCGCCAGCGGGTCGCTGCCGTATTTGCGCAGGAACTGCTCGGCCACGTGTTCCACGATGCGGGTCGTCCAGTCGAGCCCGCCCAAGAATACGTCACCGTCGGTCGCCAGCACTCGGAAGTGGGTGGCGGAGTAACGCACGACGGTCACGTCGAACGTTCCACCCCCCAGATCGTACACCATGATCGTCTTTTCGAACTTGTTACCGTCCACCCGTCCCAGTTCGCCCTTCATCCAGGCGTAGGCCAGCGTGGCGGCCGTTGGTTCATTAACGATGTCAATCACGTTCAGGCCGGCGATCCGCCCGGCATCCTGGGTGGCTTTCCGCCGCAGGTCGTTGAAGTAGTACGGCACCGTCACCACGGCATTGGCAATGGGGCCGATCTGCGACTCTGCATCCTGCTTCAGCTTTTTCAAAATCAGGGCGGAAATGAACTCGGGAGTGAGCTTTTTGCCCTGGTAGACCTTGCTCCAGGTCTTGCTGCCCATCTGCCGCTTAATGGCTTCGACGATGTTGTCGGGGGGTTCCACGGAGATGCGTTCCGGCGAAGGTCCGACCACGACGTGGCCCGATTCCCCCAGAATGACGACCGACGGCGTGGTGGTCTTGCCGTCTGAATTCTGCATCGAAACGGGATGCCCATCTGCATCAAGCTGCGCCAGAGCGGAATAGGTAGTTCCCAAGTCGATACCGACTGTGTTTCCTTCCAGTAATTTCATTTTGCCGCCTTGAAACCCGTCGTGTGTTTTTTTGAGAGAGGTACGACCAAATCGCGAACCACCGACCGGCGGTACGAGCAAATCCCGCCTGCGGAAAACTTTTGCCAATCCGAATGCCGAAGGGCGCCGTGAACGAGCACCAAGACCCGGCGATTAGCGGCCGCGGCGTCCATCCGCGATGCCAGAATCTGTATTCTGACCTGCAATCTGCCCGGAATCAAGTGATGCGCCAACCACCTCACAGACACTTCACAAACAGTCGTCCATGGTAACCTTTATCACTCTTATGGCGATTTTCTTCGGGGCGGCGCCCCCCAGAACGAGGCCACCACTAACAGCCCGAACGCCACGTAGACCGACGTGAAGACGCCAGGTGGAAAGTCGTAGAACATGCAGCGGTGCGTCCAATATCCCACGAAATCGCCCCGGTACGCGACTTCCCCCGCCTTCAACCGCAACTCAGATTCCCACACCGTCAGGGGACACGGAATCCCCAGGACTGATTCGATCACGACAATCGTGATGGCCGTCAAATGCCCCCAGCGAAACCCAGGGTGGCGGATCCACTCCCAATG
>JAFEBR010000805.1 GCA_018242565.1 Planctomycetota bacterium
GACTCGGATGAAAATCCAAAACCCGACCAACCCGAAAAAATAATCGCAAGGCCCAATGTAGTGGAAAAATTCAGGCACCAGTCCTTACACCGTAAGGACTTATGTCGACGAATGGGGAAGGTGGGTTAGCGCTTCATGTCTGTGAACGTGGAACTGTTCGTGGCCAGAGAATGGACGTTTCTGGCCGGGTGAAGTGCGGGGGCTTCCGGCTGGCGGCAATTGATTGGCGCCAGCCGGACGTGTCTGCGGGCTGACTGCCCGGGAACTCATGGCGAACGCAGTGCGCTGACAAGTTACAAACTTGTCCCACGAACGTTGTGGATCGCTCCGCAATCCAACGCACGCCGATCGCAAGCGGGCGAATCCCAAACGTCTCATGCTCGCACTGGGTGGCTTCCGCTGCGCCCGGGCCGCCGCAATCCATCAGAGATTGAGATTGATTTGTTTTCGTTGCTGCGCGGTGTGAGCGCAGAACCCCCAGGTGGCTCCGATGAAGGCCAGTTTGCAAGACACCCAGAAGGATGTGTAGTTCGCGATCACCTGCCCCCACACCCGGGCCGCGAACGCCAGGTCGAAAACGCCACCCCACCACAGGAGCTGCACCACGACCAGGCCGATTTCGCCGACGAGGGCGGCTGCGACAATCAGTACCAGGCTGCCGATGACGGGTGCGCGGCAGATGAGGATCGACTCGCGGATGGCGGCCCCCAGCGGACGGCCGCAGACGAAGCCCACGCCAGCAAACAGGGCCAGCAGGATCAGGGCTGAAAACTCGTTGATTTCAACGACTTTGATCTCGAACTTTTCGACCAGGACCCCCATGACCAGCCAGAACACGATCCAGCCCACGGTGACGAGGCCACACATCGCGGGCAGACCCAGCGTGGCGGCGACGGTCGGACGATTGAGTTGCGATTCCCATTCCTGTTTTTGTCGGCAGGCGTGTTCGAGACAAGGCAGACAGACGCGCGTGGGCCAGCCTTCCACCAGCAGGAGCTGTTCCTGGCCGACTTCACCACATTGCAGACAGCCCGGCGGGAGTGCCAGATTGGACGAGGCGATCCGGTCTGCGACCTGATCCAGCAGCAGGCGGAGATCGCTGTTGGACATCTGGCTGGCGTCGTACAGCGTGAGAAATGCAAAGCCGTCTTCGAGGGAAAATGACGCCCGCTCGTCGGGAACGTGCTGCAGCAATTCGCGAACGGGCTGGGCCTCGTTCCCCTCGGGATGCACCTTGAATCGAAACATCAGGGACAACGGCGCGATGCCCAACACCTTCAGCGTGGTGGGGATGCCGGCCGGTGCTCCGATCGCGCGCTCCTGGTCGGCGACAGCGAACCCAAGATCCGTAAGTAACTGCAGCATGTCAGCCTGCGTAGCGACCATCTCGGCAGCACCTTTCGTATGGAGACGCTCTCGGGTGCGTCCTGAAAAGCTCAGTGCCATATCAGCCGACGAGGCTGAGGTGGGCCAGGGACCCTCCCCAGGACTCGCAACGTTGGCACGGAGAATCCGGTCTGACACCTCACTGTATTGCCCGAGTGCTTCAGCCCACGCGTGTGGTCTGATTCTATGCCAGTCGTGAGTCGCCGGGCAATCATTCTTTGAGGTGATCCCGGAGGAGAGACTGGCGGGGGCATGGGAATGCGGTCCAGGGGTGTGCCGATTCAGGTGGTATCTGCGGGCCGATGACCCGGGAATTCATGGTGAACGCAGTCCGCTGACAAGTTGCAAACTTGTCCCACGAAGGTTCGCAATCAGTAGCTGAACGTCGTCTGCAGATAGAACTGGCCGGCGTTGGCGCGGGGGGAGTTGTTTTCCACCATGGGGCCATACCAGAAGTACAGGTAGCCGGCCTGGACGTTGAAGTTCGGATTGAACGTATAGGTCGTCACGAAGTCGAGTTCCTCGCCGACGTGCTTCCCGGTATTGGGTTTGCCGAACGGTGCGCCGGTGACGGTGTAGAGCACATCGCCCGTGTTCGCCAGGTCGAACCAGTGGTATTGGGTCTGGGCGGTGAGCTTGGGCGTGGGCTTGACGGTGAATTTGCAGTTGATGTCGTTGATGTTCTGCCGGCCGATGTTGTCGATCTGGCCCAGGAAGGCATGCACGAGGCCATACTGCTGGGCGAAGGTGTTGGTGGTGCCGCCGTTGATGTTGTTGCTGCCGGACGCGTAATCGTTGTAGACCCAGAAATCGGGTTCCCAGGGAATGTCGTTCCAGGTGTAGCCAAGGCCCGTCACGACGAAGCCGGCGTTCACGTTCTTGCCAAAGTCGTCGCCAATCTGGTACGCGCCTTCCACTTCGCCATGCCAGGTGCGGACGGCTTTGTCTCCCACCATTTCCGGAAAATGCCGGATCCAGCGGGTGCCAAAGGTATTGCGGTTGCCACCCGTAAAGTTGTAGGCCACGAACTTGGTGTTCCAGTCCCAGATCCAGTACAGGTCGATGGTCTGGTCTTTGACGCCCTTGTAGGCGAGCCACGAGCCGCAGAAAGTGTGGTTCAGGTTGGGCGAGTCGAAATGGCTGCCGAAATACGAAACGGGACCGTCGCCGGGAGTGGCCGTGTTGACGGGGCGGGTGAACCACAGGTCGAAATCCCACGCGTCGCCATGGGAGAAGAACTTGAATCCCGAGAAATTTCGGCGGGTGTTGGCCCAGTCGAGGGGAGACACGAGTCGTTGTGAACCGTAGGACAGTTCCTGCCGGCCGGCGCGGAACCAGACGTCTTGATCGTTGAGTTGCCAGAACCGCACATCGAACAGGGCGTTCTGCAGATCCCAGCGATTGAGGTCGATGCCTGAGACGGGCGTGGATTTATTGTCCACCGAGGCATCGATGCCTTCGACATAGAACCGCAGCCAGTCGCTGACGTGCAGGTCCCAGTACTGGCGCCAGCGCCAGAGTTGGTAGTCGGCACGGGCCGGGGGAATGGGCAAGCGGTTGACTTCATCCATTTGCCGAAAGCGCAGTTCACCCCCCATGGAGAACGTGGAGCCTTCCGGCAACCAGCCAAGCAAAGCCCCTTGGTTGACCGGAATATCTTTCAGCGCTTCTCCCAGCAGCCATTGGTGCTGCGGATCGCGTTTGTAGCTGAAGTCGTTATCGAACATCATCAGCTTCCAGGGCGAACCGGCTGGCTTTTTGGGTGGCGTGGCGACCGGCCAGGTCGATACGGGGAACGGTGTGGGGGGGTGGAGTGTCTCGTCGAGATCGGTTTCGGCCGCGTCGGCCGGTTCCGGGACCGCATCGTCGGTGATCGGTGGCTCGGCGGTTAGCGGGTCGGTCTGGGGGATCGCCGGGGGCGTGGTGTCCTGGGCGTACAGTCGTGCCGACCCACCGGAGGGCACGAGCAGTCCCGCAGCCAATCCGAACGCGAAGATGAGGCGCAGCATGGGACGATGGGTGCGGAATACGTTTTGAGGTCAAAAGGTAGTTTGATTTATCGTCCAGAAACGCAGATTCCGAACAGGATAAGTTTGTCGAGTATTCCTGCCTTTCCAGATTCGCCGACGGCGCGACGGCAGTCTCTTACTGGTCTTCCTGGATTGCCTGTTTTGACAGTAAATGGGCTGCTCTTGACATTTATTTGGATAAGAAATAACGTCTGGAGGTCTCCAGCACGGTAAAGAATCGCGCGCTGGAATTTGGCTAAGGCAGCCCCGCAGGGGTGGTTGCGCGCCCGCGGGGCGACTCGAAAGAGATAACTCCGCATGACGAACCACACACAGGCGGCAGGCTCCTGCGAGCAGGAGGCGAGCGACCCATCGGATCGCCGTTCGTTCCTGTCGATGCTCACGATGGCCCTGGGACTCAGCGGCGGATACGGTGCGCTGGCACTCATGGCGGCGCGGTTTCTGTACCCGGCCAAACCCCCGGCCCGCCAGTGGATGTATGTCGCGGCGATCGGTGGGTTGGAGCAGGGAGGATCGGTGCTGTTTTCTGCTCCCAACGGGCAATCGATTTCGGTGACGCGACTGGCCGAGGACGGCGTCGTCGAGGATTTCATTGCCCTGTCGAGTATCTGTCCCCATCTGGGGTGCAAGGTGCACTGGGAAACACAGAACCGGCGCTTCTTCTGCCCGTGTCATAACGGCGCGTTCGATGCGGCAGGCGAGGCGGTGTCTGGGCCCCCCGCCGATTCACACCAGAATCTGGCCCGTTTTCCCCTGAAGGTCGAAAACGGCAACTTGTTCATTGAAGTGCCCCTCGCCTGACATCCCGGGGGTTGTCTCCCCGGTGGTTTGATCTCTGTTTTTCTGCTGCACAGGACTGGTATGAACGCAATTCGAGCCTGGTTTCGCGAGCGATTGCCGATTTCGCCCGATCAGGTGCTGGAAGTTCTCGACGAACCGGTTCCCAACCATCTCAAGCGATGGTGGTTCTGCCTGGGGGGGACCCCGGCGTATCTGTTTGTGGTGCAGATCGTCACGGGCATTCTGCTGGCGTTTTACTATCAGCCATCGCCCACGACGGCGTACGAATCGGTGCGGTTCATCACCAACGACGTGGCCTATGGCTGGTATTTCCGCAGCCTGCACAAATGGGCCGCGACGCTGATGATCGCCTCGGTCGTGCTGCACCAGATGCGCGTCTATTTCACCGGCGCTTACCGCAAGCCGCGTGAACTCAACTGGATGATCGGCATGTGCCTGTTGCTGTGCACTCTGGTGATCGGTTTCACCGGTTACAGCCTGGTGTTTGAACAGTTGAGTTACTGGGGGGCGACGGTCGCAGCCAATATCTGCGACACAGTGCCGGTGGTGGGTGGGTTCGCCAAGCGAATGCTGCTGGCAGGCGATACCTACAACTCCGAAACGGTTCCGCGGTTTTTCATCCTGCATGCGGCGGTTTTGCCGGCGACCATGATTTTTCTGCTGGTGATTCACATCGGGTTGATCCGCATGCAGGGGGTGACGGAATTTCGATTTGAAGACGAGCCGCCCCGCGCCAAGCAGCACTTTCCCTTCTTCCCCGATCACCTGTGCACTGAGCTGATGATGGGGCTGGTGCTGATGATCCTGCTGAGTGTGCTGGCGACTGTGCTGCCCGCCTCCATGGGGCCCCGTGCCGATCCGCTGGTGACGCCCGATGTCATCAAACCCGAGTGGTTCTTCTACGCCACCTTTCGCTGGCTGAAACTGTTCTCGGCGACCACCGCGGTGATCAGCATGGGGCTGATTGTATTTCTGATGTTCATCTGGCCGTTCATTGACGCCGCATTTCGCCGTTTCACCCGCTTCGCGGAAGCCAGTGTGTGGATCGGTATTGCCGGCGCTCTGGCGATTATCGGGCTGACGGTCTGGGAAGCGGCTGTCACCCACTAACTCACACGCAATTTCTTTTACCACGACGACGCACCGGCGGGAGTTCGCATGACGCTCAAGACGAAACAGTTCATTATTGGCCTGCTGGGCATGGTCTTTCTGGGGTCGCTGGTCTTCGTCCAGTGGATGGAAGTGCTGCGCAAACAGGCCGAGGTGGGCAAAGCCGGGGCGC
>JAFEBR010000806.1 GCA_018242565.1 Planctomycetota bacterium
GACCGTCGATTTGCGGTACCATGGCGAAAGCAAGGCTAACGGGGCCGCCCCGGTTCCCACCACGAATCAAGGGAAAAAAGGGAAGAAAGACGTCGGGCTGCCGTTGCGACCGGCTGATTATCAGGCGATGGTGCAACTCGATCTGGAAGCGGTCAAAAAGTTCATCTTTGATGAACATCAGGCTGGCCGGCTCAACATGAACAAGATGGGCATTGTCGGCCCCGAAATGGGTGCCAGCATCGCCGTGAATTATGCGGTGTACGACTGGGCTAAAGAGCCGTACGAAGACGGCCAGCCTGGCTTCCAGACCCCCCGCGGGCAGGATGTGCAGGCATTGGTGCTGATTTCGCCCGAAGAAGCGTTCCACGGCAGCGGGATCAAGATGACCCAGTTGTTGCCGGCCATTAAGGACCCGGCCAAAAACATCTCGGTATTGATCTGCTGCGGAAACGACCCCAAAGAAGAGGCTCACGCGAAGAAGGTCTTCGACATGGTGAACCCGCCGCTGACCGCCAGCAAAGACAAAGAGCGCCTGAATGGCGATCGCATGCGTTTGTATGTGTTGCCGGCCCGCCTGACGGGCACCAATCTGCTCGATCAGCGGTTGGATATCGAGAAACTCATTGTGAATTTCTTCGACAAGTACCTCAAAACCGTCAACAGCACCTGGCGCGACCGCGAAAGCAAACGCAAAAAGAAGAAGTAGAGTGTCGTGGATCGCCCCGCGATCCTACGCTTTTTTCTCTATCTGGCCCATGCCCCGCCGCACTCTGATCCTCCTCGGATCAGAGTGCTTTTTTTATCTCCTCTCCGACCTTTACCCTTCCGGCCCGTCCACTGGCTGGTCCAGCTATAGTCGTGGATCGCTCGGCGGTCCCGCGCGTGCGCATCTTATCCGTCCGTACTCGAACTCAAACTCCGCACTCAACGGGCCTTCACCAATCCGGACCCGCCACCACCCAGTCTACTTCGAATCGGGCAGTTCGCTGCGTGAGTCATTCCCCGTGGCCACGGCGGTCATGTCGACTTCGACGCTTCCGATCCGCTGGAACTCAGCGTCGGTCGCTCCCAACCCCTTCTGTTCGGTGGTTTCAACCACGTGATAACGGGCCAGTCCAAAGGGGACTTCGTCGGTCCGCCACAGCGAGGCCACGTTCGATGAGCGCGTCGTTTTCTGCTTGATCAGCCGCGACCCCTTGAACAGTTTGGCTTCGACTGAATTCCCACCGATTTGAACCGGTTCGCCCGATCCTTCGGCCTTCAGGTCGGCATAGTACGTGACCCGGGCAATCGTGGGATAGATGGCCAGCGCCTTCTCTTTGACGGGCTCGACCGGACGCTGACCCACGCGGCGATAGCCTTTGACGATGGGCAGGAAGGTCACGGGAATCGTGTCGTCGTCGATGATTTTGCCGATCACCCGGTGTTCGGGGATCAGCACTTTGTAGATGTAGACGTCGGCTGGACCGGTCTTGTTGTCGACTCCGGCCGGTTTCGTTTCGGTCTTGAACTCGACCCAGCGGCAGGGGACGGGGGCTGAGCCCGAACCATCGGCCGCTTCTTCGCGACCCAGCGAACTGATCGTCAGTTCGCTGCGCCATTCAATGACTTCGTCACCCGCGTTGGAATTCGGACGGGCGCGGGTCTGCTTGTAGGTTCCTTCAAACCGGATCCAGGCGGCCTGGTCTTCGGGCAGGCTCCAGATCAGCATCTGAGCCGAGGCCGCAGTGGGCCAGCCCACCAGCCAGGTTGCTACGACCGCCAGACCCAGTAACAGTTTTGCCCGCATAGTGAACCTCGTTTGTTTCACGTGATCGGCCTCGAATTCGTGCCGTCGCACAGGCGGGACAGACGCCTGAACCACCGACACGCCCGCGGCGTATCAATTGGCCGGCTGACGACCGCCCGCCGTCCCGGCAGCAACTCCGGAATTGGGATCGGTCGTCGGGGTGGCCGGACCAGAAACAATCGGCGGTTCGTCGGGATTGATCTTAAAGGATTTGGGTTGGTTCTGCTCAATCCATTTCTTCAGATTGGTCAGCGGTCCGTCCAGGTCCTTGTCTTTCGCGTCACCCACCACACTCGTCACCAGCGGCAGAATCAGCTCATACGCTTCCTGCACTGTTTTGCGGTGCGAGTTCAGGGCCGGCTTGCCTTCAACCTGCAACAGGAGGCCGCGTTTGGGGGGCGTCTTGTCCTTCGGGACCTCTTCGTCTTCCAGCGGCTTGAAACCGCCATAAATGCGGATCAGGCACAACTTCCAGATCGCCTGCTTGGGTGCCTTGCCCGCCGGGCGATCTTTGTTGTAGCCGTCGATGATTTGCTGCGTCAGGCGGGCGGTCTCGAACGCCAGCAGACCGACGTCAATCGCCGGGGCACTGTCGTATTGCAGACGGCCCAGCGATTGGGCCGCCTCGGCCCGCACGAGCAGCGGCCGGTTATTGTCGGCCAGCACGGTGGCCAGCGCCTGCGGCACCACCGGACGCTTGTCCTGGTTTTGAATCACAGTCAACTTGCCCAACCCCTCGGCCAGACGCAGTTGATACCATTCGTGTTCGGTGCTGCTGGCGTTCATCTGCGCCACGAGCAGGTCGACGATGCGGTTCCGGATCTGGCTGTTGATCGCATCGAGTGATGCCAGGCGAACCAGACCGTTTACCCCCCACAGTCGGATGGCGGTCAACTGCTGTTTGTCGCTGACCATTTCGATTAACGGTTCGACCGCCCGGGTGCAGGGCACCGCGGCCTTTTTCGTCCCTTCGGCGTCGGTCTCGTTGAATTCCGACAGGTGCGCCAGCAGGATCGCTCCCTGCAGGCGGGCCACGAAGTGATATTGGAACAGCCTGGGCGCTTCTTCGGCGATGGTTTTCAGGGCCAGAATGCGGGCTGCGCGTGGCGGAGGTTTGTTGTTCGAAGCTTCGAGGTCTTTCTCGAGCTTGATCCGCAGGTCGGCCGCTTTTTCGCGGAATTCTTTCTGGGTGAACTGCGCCAGACGATACTTGATCATCTTCACGACCAGGTCTTTGTCCGAGTCTTTCTTGAACTCGCCCGCCTGCATCACCGCTCGAAAGTCGCTGTCCATGCGGTTGGTGACTTTTTTGTCCCCCGCACCGGGATCTTCGACCCATTCTTTATCGGTATTGAAGGCTTCGGGCGGTTCCTGCGGCACCTGGTAACCCGGCGGCAGACTCAAATTGTCGTATTCGCCCCCTTTTTTCGTGCCCCCCGGCCCGGTTTTCTTTTCCGCTCCCTTTTTGCCCGTGTTGCCGTAGATGCCCCCGCCCGACATGCCAGGCATGTTCATTCCGCCGGGCA
>JAFEBR010000807.1 GCA_018242565.1 Planctomycetota bacterium
AGAATGATGATCAGGATCGACGGAAAAATGAAAATCAAAGTAGGAAACAGAATCTTGGTAGACGCCTTTTGAGCCATCTCTTCCGCATGCTGCTGTCGCTGAATCCGCAGCATGATCGAGTAATTCTGCAAGGCCGTGACCATGCTCGATCCATATTGCTCGGCACTCTTCACAACCGATGCCATGGCCTGCATTTCCTGCAGGTCGCAGCGGGTGGCAAAACTCGCCAAAGCCACTGCCAGCGGTTCACCCAGCGAAACTTTGCGCTGGACAATGTTCAGTTCGTCGGCCAGCAGCGGGTGAGCTGTTCGCAATTCGCCCCCCACGCGCTGCAGGGCACCCGCCAGGCTCAGGCCCCCTTCCAGGCAAATGACAAGCAGATCGCACGCGTCAGGCAAGGCACGCCGGAGCGCCATCTGCCGTTGGGCCTTCTTGTGGTCGAGCCAGAAACTGGGAATGATCGTCCCGAAGATACTCAGGCAGGCGCCCGTCAACACGCAATACGCCAGGGGGGCGATATGCACCGCGCCCATCAAAGCTCCCAGCAGGACCGGCGTGACCATCAGCAGCAGTTTCACGCCGAGGAAAATCAGCGGTGCCTGCGGGCTGTAGAAGCCCGCCAGGATCAAACGCCCGCGGAGCAGGGTCCGCTCGGTGTTGTCGTCGGGCAGCAGCCGCTCACCCATCTTCGGCAGGGCGCGGCGAACCGCCGCGGCAATCGGGCCGGCTGACGTTTCTTTCGGCCGAATCAACTCCGTCGGCTTACCCGACAATTCCTGCAGCCGGACTTCCACCCGCCGGTTCCGGCCGGTGACCCACAGCCCGGCCATGGCGACCAGACTCGTCACCATCAAAAACGCCAGCAAGATCAGCAGCAGTTGACCAGACATGATCAGTTCCTGCGCGGCGACCACCGCCGCTTAAAAATCGAAGTCCACGATCTTGTGAATCCACAATCCACCCAGCATCATGCAGCCCGCCATGCCCCAGAGCAGAATCGGCGTGTCGAGCAGCGTGCGGGCATAGTCATAATTCGTCACCAGCATCACCCCAAACAGTAAGGGGGGCAAAGCCATCAGCACCGCGGCCTGCAACCGTCCTTCGGCGGTCAAGGTGCGGATACTGCCCCGAGTCCGAAACCGTTCCCGGACCACCTTCGCCAGGTTTTCCAGCACTTCCGACAGGTTGCCCCCCACCTGCCGTTGTACGAGTACGGCGACCACGAAAATGTTGATCTCGACCACACCGGTCCGCCGCGCCAAGTCGCGCATCGCAATGTCGGGGGCCAACCCCAGATTCTGTTGTTCTGAGGTGTAGGCAAATTCTTCGGCAATCGGCGACGGAAACTCGTGAGCCACGCCCCGCATCGCCTGTGACAGCGACTGGCCAGCCCGCAGGATCCGCGCCATGAGATCAAATCCGTCCGCCAATTGCCGACGCAAGGCTTCCTGGCGATGATTGCGTTTCCAACGCACAAACAAGAGCGGCAGCCAGCACCCCAGGAACAAACCCGCAATGCCCCAGAGAAAGCTCCGCAGCAGTATTCCCAGCACCAGGGCCGAGATCACCGCGCAGGTCAGGCTGGAGTACATTAACCAGACCGGTGTCATTTCCAGTCCCGACTGATCGAGCAGGTTCTGGCACCGGACCGACAAGGGCCGATATGGCCGTTGCGCAAATTCCGAAGATTCTTGTCGGATCAGATCGACATCTTTGAACAGCAGCGACTGCCGTGCGCGTTCTCGCTGTTTCTTGTGAAACTCTTCGTCAAACCGTTCTTGAATTCGCTTGCGGTCACGCAGGAACAGATCACTGGCCAGGGAGTAGGCCCCGACGATCGTCAGCACGATGGCCAAAAACGTCAGCAGTGGCAGCAGGGCGGCAGACATGGTGCAACCTCATGCATCTTCGAACTGACAAATCCGACTTTCAAACATTTCCGGAGGCAGGCCGGCCCCCATGACTTCCAGGTGCTCCAGGCAACGGGGGCGAATCCCGGTGCACTGAAAATGCCCCTGGGCCACGCGATTGGCATCCAACCCGGTCTGCTTGAACACAAACAGGTCGTGCATGCTGATCACATCGCCCTCCATCCCCGTGATCTCGGAGATTTTTGTGATCTTGCGCACGCCGCCCACGAGTCGCGCCGACTGCACGACGATATGCACCGCCGACGCAATCTGTTTGCGGATCACCCACATGGGCATATCGAACCCGGCCATACCGACCATCATTTCCAATCGGCTCAGGGCATCGCGCGTGTCGTTGGCGTGCAAGGTCGTCATGCTGCCATCGTGGCCCGTGTTCATTGCCTGCAGCATGTCGAGCGCTTCGGGACCACGCGATTCACCAATCACCACCCGGTCAGGACGCATACGCAGTGCATTTCGCACCAGGTCCCGGCTGGTTACTTCCCCGTGCCCCTCGACGTTGGCCGGTCGGGTTTCCATCCGGACCACGTGGGGTTGCTGCAAACGCAGTTCAGCCGCGTCTTCGATCGTGGCGATGCGTTCATCTTTGGGAATATATCCCGACAGCAGGTTCAAGAAGGTGGTTTTGCCCGAACCCGTGCCCCCGGAAATCAAGATGTTGCGGCGGGCTGTCACACACGCAGCCAGAAACTCGATCATCTCGGGAACCACCGAACGCTTGGCGATCAGGTCTTCCGCCCGTAACGGGCGCGAGGAAAATCGGCGAATACACAAGAGGGCGCCATCCAGCGCCAGCGGCGGAATAATCGCATTCACGCGACTGCCATCGGCTAAGCGGGCGTCCACCATGGGGTTGGTTTCATCGACCCGGCGTCCCACCCGCCCCACAATTCGCTGAATGATCTGCAGCAGGTGCTGCTCGTCAACGAACCGCACGCCGGTCAATTCGAGCTTGCCGCCGCGCTCGACGTACACGGTGTTCGGCCCGTTCACCAGAATATCGGAAATCGAACTGTCGCGCAGCAGCGGTTCGATCGGACCGAGCCCGAACGCCTCGTCCATCACTTCGTTGACGAGGCGTTCCCGGTCGGCGGCCGACAGCAGGCTGTTACTGTGATTGCACAGGTCTTCGGCGGCGGAACGGATGTCTTTCCGGATTTCGTCGTCTGTCATCGATCCGATGCGAGACAAATCGAGGCCGGCGATCAACCGGGTGTGCAGATCCTGGGTTGCTTCCGGACTGGTCGAGCCGCGTCCACGCAACGCCGGAATGCCGTTGAGGTTTGGTATGGAGGTATTCATCTCTGCGCCTGTCAACAAAAAGCCAACTCTCTCCCCAGATGGGGACAGATAATCAGTAAACGCCTGGAATCAGTCGGTAACGGACCGCCATCTGGTACTTCTGGTATTCTGGATCCTGAGCCAGCAGCCGTTCTTCAATCAGGAGTCGTGGAATCTGCAGCGCGTAGGCCAGCAGATACACCAAGGCATTCCAGGCCGAAGGGTTCATCATCAAAAACGCCACGTGCGCCAGCAGGTAACCCGCGTAGATCGGGTGCCGTACGATCCGATACGGCCCGGCTTGTTTCAGACCCCGGTGTGCTGGCACACATCCAAAACTGCGACCGAGGATCCATTTGGCGTGCAACTGAATGATCATTCCGCACAAATACAACAGTGCCGGAATCAGCGGCGAGATCAGCGCGGGGGTCTGTGCCACGGGTTGCACCATCAAGGGGACCATCGTGGCCGCCAAGGCCAGGGCCCAGTCGCCCGCGTCGCGAGAGATTTGTGTCGTCGGTCGACGAATCAGCAGCAGCACGACGACCAGCCCTTCTGAGGGCAGCAACAGCAGGTTGGTGGTCCAGCCGTTCTCAACGGCCTGGGCCAGCATGCGGGCCACCAGTCCCAGATACAGCAGCAGGACGATGACCCGTTCCACGACATCATAAACCCAGACGCCCGTCGTCTCGGGACGGCGGGCGTTTTCCTCGCCCCCTACCCCGTTACTCGCGCGTTCTGAGCCATTAGCCAACAGCGTGCGAATTGGGGTGTGGGTGGACATGATCTACTCTTTACCGGCCAGTTCCGCAGTAGGAACGGTCCCACCGGTCGTGGCCGGAGTTTGAGGGGTAATTGTCGTGGGAGCTACAGTCGGCAGCGATTCGGTGCCCGTTTCGGGCGTGCGCCAGGGGATGACACTGGAAGTCGTGCCGCGCAGCAGACGAATCTGGACCGCCGGTGGCTTTTCGGGTTTCGGAATCGCCACCACTTGGGGGGGAGTCTGCGGCACCACAATCGGCTGAGGGGCCGAAATCCGCAACCCGGCCAGCGTCACGGGATCGATATCGTCCATCTCTCGATCTTCCGGATTTCGCAATGCCAGGTGCAACAACCCCCGATTTTGACCCAATCCCAGCTTCGCCGCGTCGCCGGGCGTTACGAGCAACGTCACCGACCGCATTTCTTTCATATCCACCTTATTGTCCAGCGGAACTTCGATCCGCTGGTCAACTGCCAGAATCTCAATGTTCTGCAGCAGCGTGTACGTACTGCCCCCACCACTCGGGTCATCTGCCCCTGACTGTGTCACCGTCAACAAAATGTCGACCTTGTTTCCCGGCAGTACGAAACCAGCGACGCCAGTCGAAATGTTCGGGGTTTGAATTGTCACGGCCCGCATACCCAGGGGAATACTCACCGCAACCCCGCGACCGGCCCCCTGCGGAGCAAGTTTCGTTTCCAGCACGAGGTCGCCGGCGACCATCGGAATGGCCACAGTCCGGTTTTCAACCTGGTCCAATGCCGTCACGGCCCCGGTGGGCACGGCATCTTTGGGCCACTCTTTCTTCGACAGCAGGTCGCCTGTGATGACCTGGCCCCGGCTGATATCGGTGGCGGTAATGTAAACCGTCGTCGTTTCAGGTTTTCGCGGGCTCGCCGCGGTCTGCGACATGACATACACACCGGCGGCAGCACACAACCCGAAAACCAGTGCCAAAACGCCAATAATCAGTGTTCGCGGTTGCATGATAACCTCCCGGAAGCGCTCCTGGAGCCACGTCAGCCCGACTCAATCACTGTGGCCCCCTGATTTCCTCTACCGACCAAGGCCCACTCCGGGGGGACCGATTCCTGATTATCGCCCGGTGACCGGGAATTCAACTCGGGGAATTCCTCATCCACCAAGCCGTCAGGACGACCCCCAGGGCAATGAGCACGCCGTACGGTATCAACCAGCGGCGTCGGTCTTTCTGTTCCAGCATCACGGACAGCGTGTCATCGGAGACTGCGGTCGGCGGGCTGTGCCGGCCGCAGAACTCCGACTTCGATCGACCGACTCCCGAGGCCCCGGCACGCATCTGCCACACCAGTAACGCGGCGGCATAGACTCCTGCCGCCAGGCCACTGGTAATGACGACATGCAGTGCCACCCAGGGTCCCAGCCAGGCCCCAATGCCGGCCATCAGCTTCAGGTCGCCCGCCCCCATTCCTCCGCGCGAGTAAGGCCAGGCGAGCGGTCCTGTGGCGATCAAGATTCCCAACAGGCTCTCGACGACCCCCGACACTCCAGCCGTCAGGCCGTGATAGAGCAGTCCCGTCACCAGCAACGGTACGGTGACCACGTTATACACTCGAAATTTCCAGGCGTCGGTGCCGGCTGCAATTGTCACCCCGACCAGCACAACGGTCATCGGCAGGGTTGAATTCGCAGACATGACACACACACCTTTCCGTCACGTTCGCAGATTTCCGGCTCAGGCAGACCCGGCAATCTGGTTGAAGATGGCTTTCACGTTGGTACCCAGCAGCGTCACCGCGGCCAGGCACACGACGGCAATCAGCGCGACCATCAGGCCGTATTCGACCATCGTCGCTCCCGTTTCCCGTCTGCCAAACGTTCGAATTTTGTTGATGAGCGTGTTCATGATTCGACTCCCTGGAAAAGGAGGGGCCACGACGACCCCTCCCACCGCCTGATCGACTACACCGACCCGGCGATCTGGTTGAAGATGTCCTTGACGTTGGTACCCAGCAGCGTCACCGCGGCCAGGCAGACGACTGCGATCAGCGCGACCATCAGGCCGTATTCGACCATTGTCGCTCCCGTTTCCTGATTGTGCAGTTTCCGAATTTTGTTGATGAGCGTGTTCATGATCTTTCTCCTGGAGTCAGGGCGTGCCGTCGAGGCACGCCCTCGAGCGACTGAAACTAAACCGATCCGGCGATCTGGTTGAAAATTGCCTTGATGTTGGTACCTAACAGAGTCACTGCGGACAGACAGACGACAGCAATCAAGGCCACCATCAGGCCGTATTCGACCATCGTCGCTCCAACTTCGTGACCTGTGAGCTTCCGGATTTTGTTGATGAGCGTGTTCATGATTCTTCTCCCCGGAATGAAGAGGACCGCAGTGGCCCTCCCGCCGTCAATTCAGGCTAAACTGAACCGGCAATCTGATTGAAAATGTCCTTGACGTTGGTGCCGAGCAGCGTGACGGCGGCCAGGCAGACAACAGCGATCAGC
>JAFEBR010000808.1 GCA_018242565.1 Planctomycetota bacterium
CCAAGGCCGGCTGGTCCTCCATGCGGGAATACATGGCGAAGCTGGACGCGGCCGGAATGCCGGTAAATGTCGTGCAGACGGTCGGACACACCCAGATTCGACGATTGGTATTAGGTGATGTCGATCGCCGACCACTCCCCGCCGAACTCGAACAGATGCAGGCCCTTGTGCGTGAAGCGATGGAAGCAGGCGCCATCGGCGTGTCGACGGCTCTCATTTACCCACCGGCCGTTTATGCCACGACCGAAGAAATCGCCGACCTTGCCCGCATCGCCGGTGAATACGGAGGCGGCTACTACACCCACATGCGAAATGAAGGAGATCGCCTGCTGGATGCGATCGACGAAGCACTCGCGATTGGCCAAGCAGCGGATTGTCGCGTACACATCTTTCATTTGAAAGCCGCTGGCCGGCAGAACTGGGGCAAAATGGAACTGGCCATCGCCCGCATCAAGGCCGCCCGTGCGACAGGCATGCAAGTCGCCGCCGATATTTATCCTTACATGAATAATGGTCTCGGCATGACATCGTTCATCCATCCGCAACACGCCGCCGAGGGACCGGCCGCGCTGCGACGTAAACTCGACGACCCCGCGTTGCGGGCGCAAATCCGTCGCGAGATGGAAACCAACTTTGAATACGAGAATTGGTATCGGCACATCGGATTCAACTGGGACAATGTCGTCCTGGGACAGATGACCGAACGCCCCTACAGTGACCATCAGGGCAAGTCCTTGGCGGCGGTCGCCAAAGCCCTGCAGAAGGATCCCTGGGATGTCTTTTTTGATGCGTGTCGGATGAATGCCTTTGCGCTGCCGCAGACCATGACGGAAGCCAATCTCATCAAGGCCCTGCGCGAAGAGTTCGTCTCATTCTGTACCGACGTGGGCCCGGCCGGGGGTTCAAACATCGCCTCACACCCCCGCGCTTTTGGTGCATTTCCTCGGGTCTTCTCGCGATTTGTACGCGATCTGGGGGCGATCTCACTGGAGCGCGCCGTCGCGCAGGCCTCCGCCGTGGCGGCGAATGAAGTTTATTGTTACGACCGGGGCCGACTGGCCCCCGGACTCGCGGCCGACATCGTCATCTTCGACCCCGCCGAGTTTGTAGACCGCGCCACATTTGCCGAGCCCCGGCAACTGGCCACAGGCGTTCAGCATGTCATTGTGAATGGCACACTCGTTCTCGAATACGGCAAACAGACAGGAGCCAAACCTGGTCGCGTGCTCCGTGGACCAGGCTACAAACCCTGAGCCAGGCACGAGACGAGACGAACCACGCCGCAGACCATGCGTCATCGATGTCCATTCCTCGCGTCGCGCGAACTGGCCGACACCTGCGTCCGCGAGATCTTCTGCTAAAATAGCCGCCTCGTCTGCTCTGAACGGCATCTTGAATAAGGACTCCATATGACTACGGCTACTCGGAAACTTGCACTCGTGACTGGCTCTGCGACAGGCATTGGCCGTGCGTGCGCCCTGCGATTCGCAGAAAACGGCTTCGATGTTGTTGTCAATTATTCGAAAAGTGAAACGGAAGCTCGTGAAACGCTGCAACTGGTGGAAGGCTGCCATGTCCGCGGCCTGCTCGTGAAATGTGACGTCGGCGACGATCAGGCGGTTCGCGAAATGTTCCGGCAAGTTGAGGCCGAATTCGGCAGACTCGATGTGCTCGTGAATAATGCCGCCTGCACCTGGTTCATCGACCACCGCAATCTTGAAGAACTGACCGAAGACAAGTGGGACCGAATCCTGCAGGTGAACCTCAAAGGACCGTACTTCTGCATTCGGGCCGCGGTGCCGCTCTTGCGAAAGTCCGGGGGAGGCGCCGTCGTCAGCGTCAGTTCCGTGGCGGGGATTAACGGCGAGGGTTCGTCGATCGCGTATGCCGCCAGCAAAGGCGCGCTCAACACGATGACCAAATCGCTGGCTCGGGTGCTCGCCCCAGACATCCGCGTCAACGCGGTCTGTCCGGGACCTGTCGACACACGCTGGTTGCGGGCCGTGATGTCCGAAGAGGTTTTGGCGCGGCGAACATCCAGTTACCCCATGCGGCGGCCCGCCCAGCCTGAAGACATCGCCGAAGCGGTGTACTACCTCGCTACGGGAACCTCGCTGACTACGGGTCAGTGCCTCGTCGTCGATGGTGGGAAAACCGTTTGACAGGCCTTCGACCGAGTCACTCCACAAACAGACAGCACGTGTCAGCCCGGGAGATCCAACGATCTCCCGGGCGACTTGTCTGCTCATTCACGCATCGGTCGCGGTGCGCTCGCAACGCGGTTCAGATCACTTCGTGGCAGGAACGGCAGGTGTTGTGGCCGCAGCCGTCGGTTCGACCGTGGTCGGGACCGATGTCGGCACGGTGCAAGTTCCCTTGCGCCATTCTTCTTTGTCGATGACGTGATCGCCATTCGTATCCAGGCGATCCATGACCCGCTTCATCGGATCAGGCAATTCGGCCACCGTCACCTGGGCATCGTGGTTCTGGTCGAGGCGGTCAAAAACGGCCAATGAATCGCCTGCCGAGGCAGCACCCGGTGCTTTGTCTCCGTCGGGCATTGAGGCCACAATCAGAATCGGGGCCGGTTCGGTGGCTCCGGGCGATTTCGCTGGAGTGTCTTCCGATTTAGGTTGCACATCCACGGGCCTGGTCGGAACGAGTGGTTTCTTGGGGGCCCGCGCAGGTGCCGTGGTGTTCGTCCAGGGAGATTCGGTATCAAGCCCCACTTCCTGTTCGAGCAGTGCAATTTCTTCGGGGAGCGCACGGCGTGGATTCAATACCACCAGGTCCCCCTCATCGAGGCCCGATAGAACTTCGGTTTCGGTTTCATTGGTACGACCGACCTGAATCTCATGCCGCGTCACGGCATCATCGTCTTCCAGAACCCAGGCGAAATATCGTCCCGCTCGCTCGACACACGCCTGAATCGGCGCCTGCACGACCGAGTCGTCGTGGTCGACATAAATTTCGACCTCGGCGGTCATGCCGGGCTTCAACTCAACCAACCGCGCAACGTCATCGGTCAGATTGATGGCGGCCATGTATTCCTTCAAGTTGATATTCGGCCAACTGGCGGAATTGGGAACCTCGGCGACGCCGCCCACGACACCATGAAAGGTCTCGTCCTGGTAAGCATCGACATGCACGGTGACTTCCTGCCCTTCGCGAAGCATCGCGATTTTGGATTCGTGAATGCGGGCATTGACCCGCATGTGGGTCAGGTCGGGCAAATGAATGATGGGCTGCCGTTCCCGGATCGTGGCACCTTCGTAAATCAACGGTGACGGAGCGGCCCGTCCGCCTTCGAGCTGATTGGCATACACCACCATACCCGCGCGGGGCGAGCGGATCGTACAGGCCGCAATTTGGGCCTGCAGTTTGTCGAACCGCTGCTTCTCGAGGAAGTGCTGCCGTTTGCGGGCCAACAACGATCGATCGCGCATAGCCAGCATCGCCAGGCAACGCAAATTGATGCGCCCGATCTCCCGCTGATAAAACGCAACGTTCGATTCCAGTTCCGCCAGACTGCGACGGTGCTTGTAGCCATCCAGCACTTGCTCTTTGCATTTGACTGCGGCCAGATCAACCTGTGTCTTGGCGACCGCGACGCGGTCAGCGTCGAGCACCTTGGTGGTCGTAAAGCCTTTGCGAAGCAACTGGGTGGTAAATTCCCACCGCTCCTGGGCGCGGTGGAAGTACTCAGTGGCGATGGCAATTTCCGACGAGACAAGATGCTTCTGCTGCGCGTACTCGCCGCCCTGATAACTCTTCAGGTCGAGCTGAGCCAATTGCAGCTTCAACTTGGCGGCCGCCGTATCGCTTTCATTCTGCATGACCTGAATCTGGCGATCGGCTTCCGCGTTTTTTAGCGCGGCTGCGGCCGCATCGAGACGGATCTGCTGCAACAACAATTCGTCGCGAAGCTTCGAGGAATCGAGTTCCACGATGACTTCGCCCGCCTCGACCAGCGACCCCTCTTCCACGATCTTCAGAATTGAAGTGTTGCCAAAGGCACCTTCGACGAACGATCGCATCGTCAGATTATTGGCGCTATCGATATTGCCCCGTTCGTTGAGTTTGATATCGAGTGGGCCACGCGTGACGCGCCCTGTATCTACAGATCCGTGACGCGGGGATGCGTGCTGACCATTACTGCCCCAGGCCATGAACATGCCGACGGCCGCGACAGGCACGACCATACCGACCACGACCAGTGTGGTCGCTGCCCCACGACGAAACGAGGACATCAACCGGCACGACTTGCCCGGAAGTTGCCAAAACCGAAGCAGGTGACTGAAGACCGTGTCGTCGGGTTTGACGGCCGGCTTGGGCTTAGTGATTCCATGCATGGTGAGCGACTCCAGTTGCAGTATCAGGCGACAACAGGCCGGACGGATCCCGCGGAGAGAACCACTCGCGGGATGGGGCGACCCCTTGCCTGGGGCGACAATCCACGAGCGCCCAGCATGCCCAATTTGCGAGATTCATTCGGTGGTTCACAGCGGACAATTCCACGCCCCTGTCGATTAAATGATCAAACGGCAGCAGCGGACGACACGCCTTACAGGGCGGGTGGTCTGCCAACGGAAAGTTATGTTGGAAAAGAGGTTGCTGAGCCAGGTTGAAGGTGGGAGGTATGGACCTGGTCCAATGCGCGGGAGAGCAAAAAGCAGCAGCAGGTAGGCGTCAGGCGTGTCGCTGACGTCATGCGGTGGGAATCCATGGCGGATTCGGGGCAGGGTTAAATAACAGACATTCACGCAACACTGTTCTGACCTCCGTGTCTATCGAGTTGCTTCTGGCAGGTTGCTCGCGTGGAACTCCAGCTTGTTGTCTCCACGCTGGCAGAAAGTTAACCCCACCAGCAAATCCATCAATGACCGACTATATGTGTAATTTCGCCGCAAAGTCAACCCCGCATCCAGCTTCAGGCTGACATCCACGACACGCCGTCTGAGCTTTCGGAACTAAACGACGGTCGTTTGCCGGTCTCAAGCGGACATCAAAATCGTATTTCGCACCGATAAACGCCGGCTCTGAGGGAGGGCGCAACTGATTTCAGGCTGGGGCTGCTTTTGCTCCCAGGCGGATCTCATATCGACTTTTTCGGATATGTCGCCGACGGACTTCAACGAATTGACAGCCGGCCCCTTTCTGGCGGCAGGGAACTCCCGTCGGGCAGTCAAAACATGGACAGCCGTGCCGACCGGCCCAAGTCGCACAATTCGCACCGTTTCAGTCCGCAGGCCAACCCCACCCCAGAATCCTGGCGTAGCCGCGAAATCGCTCGGCCAGACCGGGAATCCGCTGGCGGGACTTGGAGAACCGCAGGACCAGAATCGTTACGTCGTCCTCGAACGGCCGATGATCGGCGTATTCCTGAACTCCTTCCAGAATGCCCCGCCCCAGATCCCGGGGGGCCACCGTCGGGACTCCGGCCACAATCTGCAGCAGTTCGTTTTCTCCCAGCAACTGGTCGGCCGCATTCCGGGTCTCTGTCAGCGCATCGGTGTACAGGATAAGTAAGTCCCCCTCGCCCACGTGCAGCGCAAGCTGCTGGTAGCCAGCGGTCTCGTCAAAGCCTAAAGGCAGGTTGCTGACGGCTCCCGAATGAAACAACTCGCCATCGTCGACATACGACCAGACACCTGCCTGGGCTCGATACCACAGCGGGCGCGGATGGCCCGCGTTGCAGAGGGTGAACCGCTGACGATGTGACAGATAGGTGGCGACGATGGCGGTCGCGAACCGTCCTTCGGTACCCCGCAGCGTGAATTCCCGGTTCAGACAATGCACCAGGCGATTCTGGTTCTTGACGTTCATGAAGCGACGCATCAGGCCTCGCAGCAGGCGGGCGGCACCGGCCACCACCGTCCCATGTCCGGCCACGTCAGCCAGCATGATGCGGGTAATCACGCCCCCGGCGCAGAGCGAGACATAATGCACGTCGCCTCCCCGGGCTTGCCCCTGGTAAGGCTGGCTGAAGACATAGATCTCGAGCCCGGGGGAGGTCGCGAGATTTTCCACCGATTTGTTGCCACTCCACAGGTCCATGCATTGCAGCACCACAGGCGAATTCGCATCACTCGGGACCGACATGGTCATATTCTCGCGCCAGAAACGGGGGCAGGTTTTTGAGAAGCGTTCAGAAACTCGCGCGGCCTCTGTCTGCTCCGACTCGGAGTATACCAAGCCCCGCGGTCAGACGTGGTCCCACGGCCGACCAGCCACAGCAACCGGCCACCCGGTGGCAGTTGAATCATTTTTAGAAAATTCTGCAGATTTTCTGAATCGGACTGTTGTGGACCTCGTGAGCAATTCGTTTTCGCCTGTGCGGGCTTAAACAACTGCTTACCTGTGGGAGATGGTCATGAAATCTGCGGTGTTGCGAAAACCACTGAGTCGTCCCTCGTGCCGGCGAACCGGCTTCACACTCATTGAACTCCTGGTGGTGATGTCGATCATCGCCGTCCTGGCGTCGCTGATCCTGCCAGCCGTTCAGTCCACCCGCGAATTGGCCCGGCGGACACAGTGCATGAATAACATTCGCAATGTCGCGATGGCGACGCTGAACATGGCAACCGCCCGCGGCGGCAGTCTGCCCCACCTCGACGAAGCGGGTTACAACTGGCCCGTCAGTCTGCTGGGGTATCTGGACCGGGGCGATATCGTGGGGAGCGCGAACCCGGCGCAATACTACAACACCGTCAGTATCGCCGTGCTGACCTGCCCGAACGATCTCAATAACTTCCAATTGCCCAATGGCCTGAGCGATGGAGCCAACATGGGGTACGGGAACTTCCCCACGGTGAACGGTCTGGCGATGGAATTTGATCAGGCCACCACGTCGTGTGGTCCGGAATTTCATGGCTCGAATGATTTGGGTTGGGTGTCGGGCGGAAAGTTCTGCCAGACCCCTGGCACCACGGCAGCCGACTTGGACTGCGCCCGCGACACGGGTGTTTTCTCTCGAGACCTGCACGACGGATTCCAGATGACCGTCGATCGCCTGTCGCTGCGAGATGG